>JAOZSR010000033.1 GCA_029939575.1 Fidelibacterota bacterium | reverse complement strand
TGTTAATCATATTATTCAAACTCTATTTTAATTTCAAATTGATGATAAATATTTATCGTTTAGTTTTCTATATCAATTTTTATCGCACAACCGGGGCATATTAATCTCATTTTGCAATTCCTGCATGATTTTTTCCGTCCAATCAAACTGCTATATATTGATGTAAGTAATAACAGAATCAGGGTTATGAATTTTAGGGTTGTGAATTCCCGGATGATCGAGATTAATACTAAAATTAAAGGTACAATTAATAATGAAAAATAAGTTATTGGGGCTAATTTATTCCCAATACTATTCCTAAAATTATTGATATCGCCCTTTCTGAATAAATGTTCTGCAAGGATGCCCCAGCCGGTACTGCACATTTTTCCATAATAATAGCAATTGGTACAAACAATTTTTCGTAAAACAAAATAGACCATAAACACGGCTGTAAATAAATAAATTTTACCAATTATTGGTGAAATAAAAGTGCAAGCCACAGATCCGGAAATAATCCATAAAATCATTATAATATTATTTAGCACAACTGAAAATAAGGAAAATGTTTCTAAACCTTTTTCGTAAAGCTCAAAATTTTTGTCCATATTAGTTCCTTTATTAAACAGACCGGATTTCAACTGACGACCAGGAATTAAGAATATTGTTTTCCTGCTGCAATAGTCTCAAATACATATTCACTTTTGAGTAGTTGAATCTGAGTCTTCAATTTTTAAATTGTTGTAATTTTTTAAAACTGATTTCATCATTTTCCGGGAATCCTGTATTACTTTTGTTTGCCATTTTTTTGAAGATGGATAATACATTTCCAATTGAGACTTAAAAACAATTTCTTTATCCTTTTTTGTTTTGAAACCATAATTATTACCCTGATTTTCATTAACTACAATATTCAGTGATTTAATGGCGCCAAAAGTTGTCTGGCTGTTAAGTGTTCCAAATTCGAAGACCATTGGCAAAAAGTATTTTTCCGGTATGATTTTTCCGATATAATTTGAAAAATCTCCGTTAATTGTATAAAAATCTTCATCATTACCCCAATCTATATTATAACCTTTAAATATTTTTTCCAGGTCATTTTGGATTTTTTGATTTTTAACCGGGTTTGGGAAAAGATGCAAAGTTCCATATTCGCCATAACCGGTATGAAGATCAATGTTGAAAATTATTTGATATTCTGAACTGATTTTTTTCAAAACCGGAGTAATTAACTTGATCTGAGGTTCTCGGTCGTTGCCACCAAAATAAATGCCCTCCTGAAATTCATATTGACCCTGAAGAACTGCCTGGCGTAAAATTTTCATTGATGCTGTAATAATTTTTTTGATTGCGCTAATATGAAAGAAACGATTTCTTATGCTTTTCAAATTAACTTTTCCTTTGGGATTCAATAGGTTATAAAGTTTGGTATAACCGAGATTTTTTGAAGAATATAGATTTTCGTCAATTTCACAGTTACGGTTTAGATCAACATTATTTTCGGTAAAACGGCGAAAATATTTAAAACCATAGGGATTCATAGCGTGAATTAATAAAATCCCCATTTCATCGAGAGATTGTTCCGTCAGTAATTCTGTCATAGTCATTTGTTGAACTCCGCTTCCGACAAATCCTTCAATTCCGTGAATAGCAGATGATAAAATAAGTAATTTGGATTTGATTTTTTGAGCCGGAATGTAGCAAAAATCTATATAAAGATTGCTATCAATTTTTGATTCAACATTAATTTTAAAAATCTCAACATTATTAAATTTTTTATCCAATTGATCTGCTAAAAATAGAAATTCCTTTCTACAATCTTCATAGGAATTTTTGAAATATTTTATATCCGAAGAACAGACTTTTATATCAACTTCTTCGGGAGAATAGTTGTGATATTTTATAGTAGAAATTCCTAATGGTAATCCTAAAATAAGAATTAAAACTGTTAAGATTATTAATGTGATTTTTTTCATTCTTAATTTCTCCAATTTGTTTTTTTGAAATTTCAATTTAACCGAGGCTTAATCTATATTTTCAGATTATCATATTTTTTTAATACCCGTAATGCTCTCAATGTATTCCAGCGACTCGGTTTGCCGGATCTTTCCATATCAAAATGCACTCTGCCGGGATGCTTTGCCTGGAGTGGCCATGTTCCGTCTTTTCTCTGTTTGGTTTTTAATAAATTTAGTGCATCCTGTATGCGATCATCTCGATTAAAGTCAGATTGTTGGAAATAATCCAAAGCCCTTAAAATATCATAATGCCATCTTGAAGGAAAGGAAAGCATCGTGAATTTTTTTGAAATTATTTTTCCGGTTTTATCAGATTTATAGAGATTGTGTTTAAGTATAAATTCCTGTCCATCTTTTGTAGCCTTTTTGATTTCGTTTTTTTTGTAGGTTGATATTTTTGAAAATTCAAGAAAACTTTCGAGGACACTAATCGTAGTATGTACAGAGCTATGAGTTGCATTATAGAGTATTTCGCAATTCCAGGCTTTATCATTCATTTGATTAATTGATTGTTTTTATTGGTATTTTCCACATTTCACTCCATATTTGTGTAATTGAATATAATATATCAATCAGCAATAAACAATTTGAATTGTCGCTTCTGAATATTTCTTTTAATATTGGTCAACTATTTTTCAAACCTTATCAAAATAATTTTTTAAAAAAACATGGCAACTTTTTTATTTACCGGTAAGTCAAAAAAAAGGTTGACAATCTGTTTTAAGCGTGTTATCTTACCTACCGGTCAGTAAAAAAAGGAGATCGTGTGAATCATAAAAATGAAACAAAAGATAATATTTTAAGTGTTGCTATGAAACTTTTTTCCGAATATGGCTATGAAAAAACATCAGTTAGAATGATAGCGGAAGCGGCAAATATCACAAAACCAGCCGTTTATTATTATTTTCCTGATAAAGAAAGTTTGTATAACGGATTAATTGAGCATGGGATGGAACAAGCTATTAATTCATTGAAAGAAATCGCTGATAACAAAAAACCAGTCAAAGAACAACTGATTGATGTTGTATTTTCCAGGTTTAATTCTTTTCCTGATCATCCGGATGTAAGACGTTTTATCTCAAAAATAATGACCGGTGAGATGAATTGTCAAATTAATTTAAATATGAAAAATATTTTCAATAAAAGTAAAAAGGAATTAATAAAAATACTTGATGAAGGTATTAAGGCCGGTTTTTTGCGTCATGATTTTAATAAAAAACAATTCATATATTGCTTTATTGGTGCGATTAATATCCACTCCAGAGATCATTTTGTCCTTGGAGAGCCGAAAATTTCTAAAGACGAGGCTACAGAATTAGTTGACACTCTATTAATTGGAATATTAAAGAAGTAAGGAGTATTGATGAAAAAGAAAAATTATATTTATTGGCTGTTATTATTATTGGTTTTAGGTTCAATAACCTATGGAGAAGAAAGAATTGAAATAGATCTTGAAAAAGCCCGCCAGATGGCGCTTGAAAATAATCCTGCCGTAAAATTAGCACGGGAAGCGGTTCTGAAAGCTAAATCACAAATAACTGAAGCCCGTAGCGGTCTTTTGCCGGCTGTTAATGGATTTTCCCAAATACAGCATGCCTGGGAAGTTCAAAAAAGTGTAATGCCGAATTTTATCAAAGATATGATGGGTCCGGCAGCACCCCCCGGAATGCCGGATTACGTGACTATGCAATTTGGATTGGAAAATACTATTGTATATGGTGTCTCTCTACAACAACCTTTATATGTAGGTGGAGCTATATGGAATGGATATAAAATTTCCGTAATTGGTGAAAGATTGGCTAAAGCCCAATTAAAAATAACTGAGCAGAATATTTTAAGTGGCGTTACAGGTTCTTATTATAGCATTTTATTTGCAAAATCGACAGTTGATGTATCAAAAGATGCCTTGAAATCTGCAGAAAAAAATCTTGACCAGGTAAAAAAATTCTTTGACGCCGGTAAAGCATCAAATTTTGATGTTCTGCGGGCAGAGGTGCAAGTCGCAAATTATAGACCTTTGGTATTAAGTTCTGTTAATAATCTTCGTATTGCTAAAAGTCAACTTGGAACAATTTTAGGTATTAATAAAAGTGCTGAATTTATTTTTACCGATAAACTCAAATATAAACCTACTGAATTATTGGAGAAAAGTTTTGAAGAATTATTAGATTTTGCTTTGGCTAACCGGCCAGAAATCACATTGATTAAAGGACAACAGAATATTGCTCATAAACAGTTGTCTCTGGCCAAATCCGCTATAATGCCATCACTTTCTCTTGGGACTTCCTACCAATATCAAGGACAAAAAGATGGATTTGATTTTAGCGGTGATGATTTTTATAAATCTTTTAATTCCTCATTAAGTCTTAATATTCCAATTTTTAATGGGTTGAAAAATAAATCAAAAATTCAGCAGGCCAAAATTGGAATCAAAGAAAGTTCTTATCAAAAAGATTCAATGATTAATAATATTCGTCTGGAAGTTGAAGCAGCTTATTTTAAAGCAAAAGAGGCTGAAGAAAAGGTAATGACTCAGAAGAAAACAATCGAACAGGCAGAGGAAGCCTTAAGACTTGCAAACTTAATGTATTCCGAAGGTGCCAGTACTCAATTAGATGTACTTAATGCCAATCTTGCTGTAAATCAATCAAAAATGAATTATCAGCAATCATTATTTGAATATAATGTCGCAATAGCGGGATTAAAAAAATCTATTAATCAGTTATAGGAGACGAAATGAAACAATTTAGAAAAATTTTAACAATTACAAGTTCCTTACTTTTAGTATTTTCTTTGACAAATTGTGAAAAAGCAGCCAGTGAAAATGTTGATATAGAGGAAAAAATGATTCCAGTATCTGTTACAGAAGTTGTAATCGGAGATATTGACAAACAATTACATTATATGGGAAATGTTGAAGCTTCAAAACAGGTTATGGTATATTCAACAATTCCAACAAAGGTGACCAAATTAAATGTAGATGTTAATGATGTTGTCCAAAAAGGAGATATTTTGGCAACAGTTGATAATATAAAAATTAAACAAGGTGTTTTACAGGCGGAAGCCGGTCTTGCATCAGCCAGGGCTCAATATGAAAATGCAAAAACAGAGTGGAAGCGGATTGAAAAATTATTCAAAGAAAAAGCAGTTAGTCAGGCACAATATGATGCAGTGAAAGCCCAAAAAGATGCAGCCATTGCAATGGTTAATCAGTTGAAAGCCGGCCTGCAGTCAGCTAAAGAGCAACTCAAGGATACATATATCAAAGCACCAATTTCCGGTATTATTTCAGCGAGAAATTATAATCTTGGAGATCAAACTGCCCCACAGATGCCGGCCTTTGTGATTGTTCAGATGGAAAAACTCAAAGTTTTTGTTGATTTAGTAGAAAAACATGTTGGAATGGTTAAAGCCGGAGATATAGTGTATATCACAGTATCTGGTTATCCTAATGATGTATTTTCCGGGAAAATATTTAAAGTATATCCAACTGTTAATCCAATGACAAGAACAGTAAAAGTAGAAATTTTACTGGAAAACAGTGATATGAAACTTAAACCGGGAATGTATGCCAGTGTAGATATTGTGACTGAAACAAAATCAGATGTAGTTTTGATTCCAAAACATGCAATAATGGTAAATACAAGTTTAAAGTCTCTCGGTGGAGAGGTTAGAAACACAGAAATTATCATTAATAGGAGTGTTTTTGTTATTAAAGATAATAAAGCCATTAAAACAAGTATTGATGTTGGGATCACAAATGATGGTATGGTAGAAATATTAAATGGTTTGAATGTTGGTGATGAGATTGTTACAATTGGTCAATATAATCTTACTAATTCTTCCAAAGTACAAATAACAAAATAAAGGAATAAATAATGAGAATTTCAAGACTATCTATAAAAAGAGGTGTAACTTTTACAATGCTATACCTGATTGCTATCGGTTTTGGGATATACGGCCTTAATTCTTTAAAAATTGATCTTTATCCGGATATTACATTTCCGATTATAGGAGTCATGACAGATTATAAAGGTGTTGGCCCGGAAGATATAGAAAATACTATATCTCGCCCTTTAGAAAAAACATTAGTTGCAGTAGAAAATTTAAAAACTATTCAATCCTGGTCAAAATCAGGTTCATCAACTCTGATTCTTGAATTTGACTGGGGAACTGATATGGACCAGGCGGAAATTGAAGTTAGAAAAATGATTGATATGGTGAGAGATTTTTTACCCGATGACTCTTCTGATCCAATGAGTTTTGCCTTTAATCCCTCAATGCAACCGATTATGTTTTTAACAGTAAGTTCAGATCAACTTGGAATGGCAGAGTTAAGAAAACTTGTATCAGATAAAATAGAACCGAGTCTGGAAAGAATTCCAGGTGTAGCTTCATCAGGCACAACCGGTGGATTGGAAAGACAGATAAAGGTATTAATAAATCCGAACCAATTAGCGGCACATGGGATAAATATACAGACCATTATTCAAACTCTTGGAATGGAAAATCTGCAAATTCCAGGTGGCCTGATTGATGATGAATTTATGGAATATGCTGTTAGGACTTATGGTGAATATACTGATATTAGCCAAATTGAAAATACTGTGATTGGTGCAAAGGACGGATCACCTATTTATTTGAAAAATGTTGCCAAAGTAATCGATGGATATAAAGAGCAAACTGAAATTGTCAGAAATAATGGCAAAAGTGCTATTTTTATTTACGTACAAAAACAATCTGATGCAAATACTGTTCAGACCGCTGACAAAATTAAAAAAGAGTTACCAAATATTGCTGCTGAAATTGGGCAGGGAGTTAAGTTTGGTACAATTTGGGATCAGTCAAAATTTATTAAAAAATCGGTCAATAATTTAACAAAAACAGGATATCAGGCATTTGTTTTAGCGTTTTTAGTTCTATTCTTCTTTTTAAGAAATTTTAAGAGTTCGTTTATTGCAGCTATTTCAATTCCAGTTTCAATTGTAATAACCTTTTTTGTAATGAGCCAGTTGGGTTTGACACTGAATATTATTTCAATGTCAGGACTTGCTTTGGCGATTGGAATGTTAATAGATAATTCAATTGTAGTATTGGAAAATATATATCGTCATAATGAAATGGATAAAGATATCAGACAAGCCTCTGATGATGGAACAACTGAAGTCGGAGTTGCTATTATTGCTTCTACTTTGACTACCCTGGCGATTTTTGTTCCAATATATTTTGTCAAGGGAATTGCCGGAGTTATGTTTAGAGATATGGTAATTGCTATTGTTTGCTCTCTATCAGTTTCTTTAATAGTAGCCCTTACATTGATACCGTTGCTTAGTTCACGATTTCTAAAAGATATAGGGAATGTAAGTAAAAATAAATTTTCGAGAAAAATGAGTGAAGGCATTGGAAATTTTATAGAACGAATTGAAAACAGATATGTAAGAATTTTAGATTATTTTCTCGATCATAAAATGATATTTATCGGATTTATTGGCCTTTTAATAGTTGGGACTGTAGTAATTTCCGGTAAAGTTGGTGGTGAATTTATGCCTAAAACTGATCAGGCAATGATTCAATTGAAAGTTGAAAGGGAAACAAGTTCTTCGCTTACGTCAACTGATAAAACTTTTAAGAAAATTGAAAAAATAATAAACGACATCGTACCAGAAGCAGAAAACATCCAAATTAGTTTTGGAAGTGGTGAGGGATGGGCTGCGATGTTTGGCTCCGGATCAAACCGTGGAGAGGTTAATATTACTTTACCGGACATGAAAGAACGTGATCGCAGTCAATTTGAGATTGAGGATTTATTAAGAGAAAAATTCAAAGAACTTCCCGGTACAAAAATTACTGTCCAACAAGGTGGAATGATGGGAAATTCTGGTGATATTGCAGTGAAAATTTTTGGACATAATAGAAAAGTTGCTACAACCTTGGGTGATGAAATAGAATCTAAAATGAAAAATATCGATGGTGTTGTTGATATTATAAAGAGTTATGGATTACCAAAACCGGAATTGCAGATTCGTCTCGACAGAAATCGGATATCTGCCCTGGGTCTTAGTGTTTTCCAGGTTGCAACAACTATAGAATCCGCTATAAAAGGAAAAATTGCCACAAAATTTCGTGAAAAAGGCGATGAATATGATGTTTATGTCCAGTTTGATGAAAAATATCGACAAGGTAAAACAGATCTGGAAAATATTTTTCTGACATCAATGACCGGTGTTCAGGTTCCCTTAAAAAATATTGCTGAAATTATTCCGGGAGAATCAGCATCTCAAATTGATCGTGAAAATCAGGAAAGAATAGTAACAATATCCTGCTCTGTTTCGTCAAAAAATGATCTGCAGTCAATTACAAAAGAAATCACCGCTTTATTGGAAGATATTAATTTTCCTCCGGATTTTCGCTACCAGATTGGTGGTGCAGCAGAAGATATGCAGGAGTCTTTCATGTGGCTCGGTCTGGCGATTATTGCTGCAATCTTCCTGGTTTATATGGTAATGGCTTCACAATTTGAGTCTTTGCTGGATCCATTTATAATTATCTTTACAGTGCCATTGGCTATAATGGGTGCAATGTGGGGATTGTTTCTAACAGGAACAACAATGAGTGTTACTGCCTTGATTGGTATGGTTCTGTTAGTGGGAATTGTTGTTAATAATGGGATTGTGCTTGTTGATTATATTAACCAGTTAAGGGAAAAACACGGACATAGTCTTTGGGTAGCCATATTGATTGGTGGAAAAAGAAGAATGCGCCCGATTTTGATGACAGCTTTAACCACGATTTTTGCTATGATTCCTATCGCCTTAAAACTCGGGTCAGGTTCGGAATTATGGGTACCAATGGCACGTGCCGTTATTGGTGGTTTGACATTGGCTACAGTTTTAACTTTGATATTAATCCCAATTATTTATTTAATGTTTGAAAAAATATCATTAAAAAGGGCAATTAAAAAACATAAAACTGAAATGAAACCTATAGGTAGACCGGAGAATTTTGATATATCTACAATCAAATAAAATAGTTAGATAAATTTATTTGATCGCGAAAATAAAATTATGGAGATATAAATGAGTAAAAAAATTGGATTAGTAGTTGCTTTGATAATTATTGTATTTGGATTTTTTGTGAGCAATCTTTTGAGTCATCAAAAAGATCCTGTAAAAAGAATGCCATCCAAACCGAATGTATCAAATTATAAATTCCAAACTATTAAGAATAAAGTAGAAAACTTTGATATCAAATTATCAGGTAATTTGAAAAGCTATAACGAACTGACATTATTCACTGAAGTAACCGGAGTAGCCAAGACTGGTAAAGTTGAGTTTCGTGAAGGGGCAAAGTTTAAAAAAGGCAGTGTCTTATTGAAAATTGATGATACCGAATATAAGAACAGTGTTTATGCTCAAAAATCTTTGTTTATGAACAAGTTAACTCTACTGATACCAGATTTGAAACTGGATTTTCCAAGTAGTGCAAAAAAATGGCAGAATTATTTGAACAATTTTGATATAGAAAAAAAATTAATGCCATTACCTAAAGTATCAGATGAAAAAGAAAAATATTATATCACGTCCAAAAATATTTATAATCAGTATTATTCAATTAAAAGTATGGAAACCAGGTTAGCAAAGTATAAAATTATTGCTCCTTTTGATGGTGTGATTACTTCATCTATGATCAAACCTGGTACTTTGGTCAGAGCAGGTCAGCAGATTGGTGTTTTTAAGAATACCGGATTGTTTGAAATGACTGCTTTTGCAAATATTGAAGAAGTTCAAATGCTAAATATTGGTATGCCGGTTAAATTGGTTAATAGTGACATCAATGAAGAATTTATTGGTGAGATTAGCAGAATTAATCAATCATTAGATAAAGCCTCTCAAAAAGTTAAAGTTTATATTTTATTAGAAAACAATAAGTTAATTGATGGTCTTTATTTCAATGCTATTATTGGTGTAAGAACAAAAAATGCTCTGTCTAAAATTCCTTCAGAAGCGGTATTTAATTCAGGTTCAGTATGGTTAAATGTGAATGGTAAATTTATATCTCAACGTTTAAGAGTTGTACATAGGGAAGATGAATTTGTATATGTTGAGGGACTAAAAAACGGACAGAACCTACTGTTAAATCCTGATAAAAATGTTGAAGAAGGAAAAATTATTACAATTAATAACCCCCAAAAAAAAGGTAAGAAATGAGAAGTTTAATTAAACCCTTTATTAAATATCCCATTCTTGGCAATGTTATTATTGTTGCTGTTTTTCTCTTTGGGTTTTTGGGATATAATTCCATTTTAACAACATTTTTCCCACTTACACCAAGCAAAACTATTATTATCAATGCTTATTATCCTGGTGCGTCTCCCGAAGAAATGGAAGAAGGGATTGTATTAAAAATTGAGGATAATCTGAAAGGATTAACCGGAGTTGAGAGAACAACTTCCACTTCCAAGGAAAATAGTTGTAATGTTGTTGTTAGGATTCAATCAGGCTATGATATCAATATCCTTTTAACTGACGTAAAGAATAAAGTAGATCAGATCAGCACTTTCCCTGCCGGAATGGAAAGGATTATGGTTTACCGCCAGGAACCTTTTAATTTTGCTATTGATTTTGTATTGACCGGTGACGTGGAACTTTCAGAATTAAAATATTTTGGACGAAAAATCGAACGTGATCTTCTCGCTATTGACGGATTATCAAAACTTACTCTTTCAGGATTTCCGGCTGAAGAAATTGAAATCGCTGTCAGTGAAAATGATCTGAACACTTATGGGTTAACTTTTAATGAAATTGTTAATGCTGTCTCGGGAAGTAATGTTAAAATCACAGGCGGAAAAATCAAAGGATCGGAAGAGGAACTGTTGATCCGTGCGAATCTCAAAGGCTATTATGCTAAAGAAATTGAAAATCATGTAGTAAGATCAACTCCGGAAGGTGCAATAGTTTATCTCAAAGATGTTGCGACTGTTAGAGATAAATGGGCTGAAGATCCTAATCGTGTTTACTATAATGGTATTCCAGCTGTTCGAATATCCATTGATAATACAAATGAAGAAGACCTTTTTCAGGTAACAGACATTGTCCAGAATTATATTAAAGAATTCAATGAAAAATATATTGTGCAGGCACATATTGTCAGAGATGGATCTGAAATTATCCAGGAACGTATTGATATTCTCAGTAAAAACGGAATAATTGGTATTTTACTGGTTGTATTGTTTTTGTCACTTTCTCTGAATGCAAGTGTCTCTTTTTGGGTTGCTCTGGGAATTCCAATATCCCTAGCTGGAATGTTGATGGTTGCACCGATGTATGGATTGACTATTAATGTAATGTCCCTGTTGGGAATGATTCTTGTCCTCGGTATTCTTGTAGATGATGGTATTGTAGTGGCAGAGAATATTTTTCAGCATCATGAAAAAGGTGAAAAGCCTATTGATGCGGCCATTAATGGAACTTTGGAAGTGTTGCCGTCAGTAATTTCATCAGTCCTAACCACAGTTGTAATTTTTGCAACTTTTTTCTTCCTTGAAGGTGGAATGGGTGAATTTACAAAGGACCTGGCTTTTGTAGTAATTGCTACTTTGTTAATGTCTTTGATTGAAGCTGCTGTTATTTTACCAAGTCATATTGCACATTCAAAAGCTTTGTGCAGGAAAGACCGGAAGAAAAATATAATAGAGCGGACATCGGCCAAAGTATTGGATTTTACAAAGGAAAAGATATATGGTCCGGTTTTAAAATTCTCAATCAAGCATCCAGCTGTATCTATCGCTGTTCCAATAGCTTTGGTTCTTATTACCATTGGTGGTTTAAAAGGTGGAATAATCAAGATGACTTTTTTCCCATATATCGAGGGTAGAAGTGTAAGCATTACGATGGAATTGCCAGCCGGTACACCTGCAATAAAAACTGAATCAATAATGAGGAAAATAGAAAAAGGTGTTTGGGAAGTAAATGAACAATATAAAATGGATTATTCAACTAAAGATGACCTTGTAACTGCAACATCAATAACTATTGGAAGCGGAACACATCAGGGGAATCTTCGAGTAACATTGATAAGTAGTGAAAAAAGACCCATGACAAGTAAACAAATAGCAAGTTTGTTTAGAAAGCAAGTCGGACCTATTCCGGAAGCACAAAAATTAGAATTTGGTGGCGGAGGCCGTTGGGGAAAACCTGTTTCAATTGCATTAAAAAGTAATAATTTTGAACAATTACGGGGAGCAAAAGAGGACTTAAAAGAATCTCTCCGTGGAATTGATAAATTGAAAGATATAATGGATAATGATCCTCCGGGGTTACGTGAAATTGAGTTAGAATTAAAAGAAAAAGCCTATTCCCTCGGATTAACAACCAGTAATGTTGTGAATCAGGTACGTATGGGGTTTTTCGGTGGACAAGCTCAGAGAATGATACGTGGGATTGATGAAGTGAAAATATGGGTTAGATATGATTTGGAAGACCGTTCCTCAATTGAAGATTTGGAAAATATGCGTATCCGAACAGCTTCGGGCCTGGAAATTCCATTAGAAGAGATTGCAACTTTTCATATCAAACGTGGAGTAATGTCAATCAACCATATCGATGGACAAAGAGTTGTAAGTGTTGAGGCCGACATTGCAAATACAAAAATTTCTGTGCCTGATATCCTAAGTAATATTGAAAAATCTGTCATGCCTGAAATATTAGAAAAATACCCGGAAGTAAGTTACTCTTTTGAAGGTGAAAAATATGAAAATGAAAAAACAATGAAGTCAATAACCATGATTATTCCGGCAATATTAATCCTGATATTCCTGATAGTATCTGTAACTTTCCGGTCTTTCTGGCAAGCAGCAATTGTCTTCATATTAATTCCTTTTAGTTTTGTGGGAGTTCTCTGGGGACATTTTGTACAGGGAATGATGATGAGTATTTTTTCCTGGTTTGGGGCTATTGCACTGATAGGAATTGTTATTAATGATTCTCTCGTTTTAGTAAGCGCTTTCAACAATCGTTTGAAACAGGGGATGAGTTTTTATGATGCACTTTATGATACCGGTATTTCCAGATTACGACCTGTTTTGCTGACATCTCTGACAACAATTGCCGGACTTGCGCCATTAATTTTTGAAAAATCTCACCAGGCACAGTTCCTTTCACCAATGGCGGTGTCAGTGGCTTATGGATTATTGTTTGGTACTATCCTGACTTTGGTAATGCTTCCTTCGCTTCTTGTAGTTACTAATAGAGGCAAATATCTGTTTAGACATTATATTTTGAAACAGGATGTAACCATGGAAATGCTGGAGCCGGCAGTTTTGGAAGAAAAGTTTATTAAAAATCAATCTCAGAAATTTTGTTAATAAAAGGTTTATTATGAAAAAAATATTTATAATAATAATGATAATAAGCGGATCATTGATTGCTGAGACTCTTGATTTTGAGCAGGCAGTTAATATCGCTTTGGAAAATAATTTATCTATAAAGATAGCAAAAAATGGTCTCCAAATTACTAAAAACCTGGTGAATCCAGGAGTACTTTTGCCTTCTGTTTCTATTAATGGAAACAGTAGTTATACAAATACTAATGCAAATATTGGTGCAGACACAGAACGGCATTTGAATTCTACATCTATTTCCACTAATTATACTTTATTCAGCGGTTTTTATGTTTTGAATTCCTATAAGAAGCTCAAAATGCAGTATAATCTATCTGAATTAGAAATCCGCTATCAGGTTGAAAGTATAATTTCTGCCCTGGCTCAAACATATTATTCTCTTGCAAATGCAGAAGAACAATTGGATTTGGCAAAAGAAAGTCTGAGAATATCCGGTGACAGATTGAGAAGAGTTATAGAAAAAGAAAAACTTGGAAGAGTCAATAAAATTGAAAGACTTTCTGCAGAAGTTGATTATAACAGGGATTCCATTTCAGTAGAAAAGATGAAGTTAAATTATGAAAATTTTATGAGAAATCTGAATGTGATTTTGAACCGAAATGTAGAAGATAAATATGAAATTGAGAAAAATGTTGAAATGTTAACATTACCCGGTTATGATGAATTGAAAACAAATGCATTTGATAAGAATGCAGATTTTCAGGCAACAAAATATGGAATTGATTTGGCAGAAATGGATATAAAATTGGCAAAATCACGTTATATGCCATCGTTAAACATGTCAGGTTCCTATGGCATGAATAAGACAAATTTCGCTTTTGATCCGGGAATTGGAGATCCAGATAAATCCTGGAGTGTCGGATTATCGTTGAATTTCAGTCTGTTTGATGGATTTCAGCGGAAGATCCAGAAACAGAATGCTAAAATTCTATTGAATAATCAAAAGTTAACATTGGAGCAGTCGAGATTAAATCTTGAAAAGGAATTAGCAAGTAGTTTTACGACATATATTAACAGTAAAAAAACACTATCAATGGAAAAAATGAATCTGGAAGCAAACCAGTTTAATTTTGACAGAACCAAGGAATTATATGAACTTGGTCAATTGACTTCCGTACAGTTCAGGGAAGCACAACTTAATCTTATGAGAGTTAAAAATAATATTTCCAGTGGTAAATATAGTGTGAAATTGAATGAGATCAACTTGATGAAACTTGCCGGGATATTATTGGATTAAAAACTACTGACAAAGATGGCTGTGTTGCAAACTAAAGGAAACAGTAATACTTGCCATGTGAAATTTTCGCACGGTAATGAATTTTACTGAGAAAATTTGCAGAAAACATTTTTTAACAAAGATTATATTTAGATAAAAAAATGAAAAATACTATTCCTAAAAATGGTTTATATATTCATTTTCCTTTTTGTCAGAAAAAATGTGCATATTGTGATTTTTTTTCTGAGGATTATGGATTTGATAGAATTTCCAAGTGGGCAAGTTCAATTGTTACAGAATTAGAATTATTGCAGGAACAAGGTATTGATTTCAAAAATATTAATACAATTTATTTTGGTGGAGGTAGTCCAAATTTGATTTCCGTAGATGATTTGGATTTAATTATTAGCAAACTAAGAGAATTATGTAAATTTGCAAATATTGATGAATTGACAATGGAAATGAATCCTGGCAATGTTAAACCTGGTTTCTTTGATCGTCTGAATAAAAATGGTATCAAACGTCTCAGTATTGGATGTCAATCAATGAATGATGATGAACTAAAAATATTGGGTCGAATTCACAATTCCGAAGATATCCGAAATACTGTTACTCTTGCAAAGAAAAAGGGTTTTAAGAATTTTAGTCTGGATTTTATTTATGGAATTCCCGGTCAAACCCTGGAATCGTGGAAAGATACTCTGCATAAAGCTCTGAATTTGAACGTTGAACATTTTTCGTTATATAATTTAATTTACGAACCGGCAACTTTGTTATACAAAAAAAGGGATACCGGAATTATTAAAGAGATAAATGAAGAAATTGAATGGCAGATGTATGATTATGCTCATGAAATTTTAAAATTAGCCGGATATGAGCATTATGAGGTTTCAAATTGGGCAAAACCCGGAGCCCAGGCAAAGCATAATTCAATTTACTGGTATGGAGGTAAATATTATGGTATCGGACCTGCTGCACATTCATATAATGGAAAAATAAGATGGTGGAATGTTCGTAATATTGATAAATATATCAGTTTTCTTCAAAAGAAAAAATTGCCAATTGAAGATGCTGAGGAGCTTGGAGAAAAGGAGATTCTAACAGAATTTTTCTTACTCGGTTTGAGAACTTCAGAAGGAATTAATATCAGTGAATTAGAAAATTTTGCGGGAAAAGATTTTTCTAAGATTTTTCAGGAAATTGAAAAGAAATTTAATAAGGATTTTTTCAACAAATATGCTAAAATAAATCAAAAAAAAATCAAATTAACGCATAGAGGTTGGTTTATTTGTGATTATATTATCAGCGGTTTTTTGGATATTTGTGAGAAATCAGGAAGGTATAAGGATTGTAAAAAATGATGATAAAAAAAGTTTCCGATGAAAAAAAGATAGAAATAAGTGTTGATGGTGTCAGGGGAGTTAGCAAACAGCAATTAATATCTATGGCAGATGGTGCTCCGGTTTTTACAATGCGCCGATTTACTGTAAAACCCGGTGGCTACACTTTTCATCATACTCATGATTTTGAACATGAAGTTTATGTTCTTGAAGGAAAGGGAGTTGTATTTAAAGATGGTCAGGAAGTACCTTTTTATAAGGATTATGTGATATTTGTTGAGCCAAATGAAATTCATCAGTTTAAAAATACAGGTGATGATGATTTGGTTTTTTTATGTATTATACCAAATACCGGTGAAAAGTAACTGAACTTATTTTATTTTTATTAGTAAAAGTTATATATTTAAATTTTTTTAGAAATTAATTATTAAGGAAAGATAAAAATAATGGAAAAAATTGAGAAAAAGAAATGGACAAATGATGCTATATGGAAGGAAGTAAAATCCTGGATTTTTATCATTTTAATTGCACTTGGAATTAAAACAACTGTTATCGCGTCATATATTGTACCAACCGGTTCTATGGAGGATACTATTATGACCGGCGATTTTTTAATTGGTAATCAGTTTATCTATGGAATGCGGAGTCCGGACAGACTGGCTATTCCATTTACTCAAATTGGGATGGATATTCCTCATTTTACAATTCCCGGATTTCGTAAAGTAAAACAGGGTGATGTTGTAATTTTCAGATATCCGGTTGACCATTCATTTTATTATGTCAAAAGATGTGTTGCAGGACCCGGACAGGTTGTTGAAATTAAAGATAAACAATTGTATGTCGATGGAAATGAATTTAAAAATCCTAAACATTTAAAATATATAAGATCACGGAAATATTCTAAAAATTATAAAGATCCACGTGTTTTTCCTTATAAAAGCGGGAATGAAGATTTTTATGGGCCTCTTTATGTTCCGGCTGAAAATGATACTTTATATTATTTCCCGGAATCTTATGAAATTATAAAAGTTGTTGCAGAATTAGCAGGGCATAACGTAAGAAAATATAAGGGAAATATGGAAATTGATGGTATTCAGTCTGATTATTATGTTGTTGAGCAGAACCATTATTTCATGATGGGTGATAATCGTGATAATAGTCTGGATAGTCGATTTTGGGGATATGTGCCGGAAAATTTAGTCAGAGGCAAAGCGTTATTTGTATTTATGTCCTGGAATAAAAACAAACCATTTTCAAGGTTTTGGGAAAAAATCCGCTGGAAACGTATTGGCAGAGTAATTTCATAATTAATAAGTTTTGAAAATAAATTTAAAAAGGCGTTTTATATTAAAGCGCCTTTTTGTTATTACAGAATTAGTTGTTCAACAGGTCTTCTATTAGATTCATTTCCTGCCGAATAATATTTAAATGTTTTGATACTAATATCTTTAATTTTGTTGAAGATGTACTTTTCTTTGCTAATAAATGTTTTAGTTGAGTTACGGTATTTATATTCTGATTATTTAGAAATTCAATAATTTTAACTTCATTTTGGCTGTGGGCAGAGTGTGACTCGCTTAGATTATTTTTTTCTTGATCTTGAATGGACTGATACCTTTTTTTCTTTTCATTTGGAAAAAACTGGGGGCTGCCATAAACCATTTGTACACTGTAATCATAGGTATCTGCAATTGTATTCAAAACATAATTATCCGGGTTTTTTGATGCATCGCGTTCTATTTGTCTTAATGTACCAATCGGTATTCCTGTTTCTATAGATATTTCTAACAAATCTGTTCCTTTTGATTTTAATTCATCAAAAACCTGGTAAATATTCATTTATGTGCTCCTTTTTAAAATAATTATTTTCATACAATATATATGAATTATTAATTAATAAATCAATATAAGATTTCTAATAAATTTATATCAAAGTAATGTTGAAGATAATTGAGGAATGATTAGTTTTTATGGTTTGTGAAATTTCTAACCCAGTCGACAAATTTGATATTATTATATATAGATTTTGTTCTACTGGCATCATCATAGGAGCTGTCGAGCTCATAGGCTTTTTCTAAATATATTGTAGCATCTTTTAACAGATAAATATGCTCATTAAATATTTTTTTTGTTTCATTAATAAATATGGTTTTTACTTCACTAAAAACCATATTTTCAATTTCAGTCATTCTCCTATCATAAGATGTTAATCGTCTGAATTTTTGGATACAATAAAAACCGGCATTATTTAATTGCCAGGCTGCAATATCATTTCGATTAAGGCGCTGTGCATATTCTGAGGCTTCCAAAAGATGCTTAACAGCTAGTTCAGTCAAGTGGTTGTCATGTGCAATGTTAGCTTTAGCACGGGAATCTCTATACTTTTCCCAAAGTTCATTATCTGATAAATTTTCTTCAATTTGCAAGTCGATTTGTAAAGTTTTCTGGCTTTCTTCAATGTCTTTTTGACTGGAAGAATCTTTTTTTGAATCTACTACCTGATTTGATGTAGAAATGTTATTTGTGGAATCTATTTCTTTTTTTGAAGTTGAATCAACATTTTTATTGTTGCAGGAGTTTAGTAAAAGTATTATTATTAATATAATTGAAATCTTTTTCATCAATATCCTTAAATTTAAAAGTATTAAAGTTTAGAAATATTTATTTGTTATTCAAAGATTATTTTGATTTTTTTTAAAATCCTGATGTACCTGATGTTAGAATATTTTTAAAACTATTAATAGCATAGGCATCAGTCATTCCTGCAAGATAATCAGTAATTATAACCTCATGATTGAAGTTTTCAAGTTTATACCTTTTTTGAAGGGAATCAATATATTTTCCAAATTTTTGTACAAAGGACATTCTGTTTTTAGAATAAAATGAAAAATCAAGCCCGTTTTTTTCAATTAAATCTATTAAATATTCAAAGAGAGTTTTTATTACAAATTCTGAATATTTATTCCAATAATTCATTTTATCGTTTTTATAGATTTTTTTTCGGCTAAAATTCTTTAATGCACTAACAACTTGAAAAATGTTTTCCGAGAATCCAATTTTGTTGTTTTTTTCTGACCAATCAATAATATCAAAAACCAAAGAACTGATTATTTCACTATTAGTTGTACCAAGGTTATCGGTAATGGTTTTGGGAATATCGTCTATAGATATTAATCTGGCTGTAATAGCATCTTCCAGATCTCGCCCAAGATAGGCTACAGAGTCACAAATTCTGACAATACAACCTTCCCAGGATGATGGTGATTTTGGCAGAGAAGTTAGATCCTCTAATTTATTGGGTTTTTCACTTATTGTTATGAATTGCTCATCTATTTCACCACAATGAGACACAATACCATCTCTAACGGCATAAGTTAAGTTTAGACCTTCACCACGATTTTCTAGTTTGTCAACAACGCGTAAACTATGTAATTCATGATTAAATTGATGTTTAATTAATTTATTTATAGCTTTCTCACCGGCATGACCGAAAGGTGCATGTCCAAGATCGTGCCCAAGACCAATTGCATGAGCCAGTTCATTGTCCAACCCAAGTGCTTTGCAAATAGTTGATGCAATTGACGCCACATGCAGACTATGCTCGATTCTTGTGCAAATATGGTCATTGTCAGGAGAGAAAAAAACCTGGGTTTTATGTTTTAATCTTCGAAAAGCCATTGAGTGAATAATAGCTGTCTGGTCTCTAAAATATGGACCTCTGATATCTTCATCACGAATTTTGTTACGATTGATGAAATTTTCTTCGGCATGTTTATTTATAAATTTTTTCATAGAATCTTATCCTGATTTTTATACAAAATAATAAATTTTCAGCCATTTTCAAAATTATTCATAATATTAATTTTACAATTATTAATTGACTTTTGGAATAAAGAATATTGAGAATTATATTATCCCATTAAAAAATTTATTTCTAAAATGAAGGTAAATATAGTGAAAAAAGAAGCAGTATTGGGAATTGATATCGGTGGAACAAATACGGTTTTTGGGGTAATGGAGCAAAACGGGAATTATATTTTTAAGGATTCTATTCCTACAATTCGTCAGGAAAAGGCTGAAAAATTATTTACAAGGCTTTTTGATAAATTCAATAAACACATAAAAATTTTACCGGAAATTAAAATAATTGGAGTAGGAATTGGTGCGCCAAATGCCAACTATTATAAAGGAACTGTTGAAAACCCTGTAAATTTAAATTGGGGTGTTGTTGATGTAGTAAATTTGGTTAAAAAGTATATAGACCTACCGATTTTTATCACAAATGATGCTAATATAGCTGCTATTGGTGAAATGAAATTTGGTGCAGCGAAAGGACTGAAAAATTTTATTGAAATAACATTGGGAACCGGAGTAGGGAGTGGTGTTATTGTTAATGGTGATCTTGTATATGGACAAGATGGTTTTGCCGGTGAATTAGGACATGTTATTGTTGAAAAAAATGGTCGTAAATGTGGTTGTGGGAGAAGAGGTTGCCTCGAAGCATACGCTTCGGCAAGCGGGATAGTAAGAAATGCCTATAATTTGCTCGTTAATGATAACAATGATAGTAAAATAGCAAACATTCCATTTTCCGATCTGACTTCGAAAATTATTTATGATTTTGCTATTGAAGGTGACCTTGTTGCTAAGCAGGCTTTTGAAGTTACCGGAGAATATTTAGGTCGGGCTTTTGCAGATTTTACTGCTATTTTTTGCCCTGAAGCTATAATTATTTATGGTGGTATAGCAAGAGCAGGTGATATTCTGCTTAATCCCATAAAAAAACATCTTGAAGACAATGTCATGGAGATTTTTAAAGGTAAAGTGAAAATTATTGAATCCGGATTATCAGAAGAAGATATTGCTGTTATGGGTGCCGGAGCTTTTTGCTGGCATAAATTGAAAAAATGACAATAAAAATTGGAGGTTTTTTTTTGTCGCTCAAATGTAAATAAATTTAATCTTTCAAAAAAAAAGTTAATTTAACTTTTTTTCATTAATATCCTTTACCACATCATGATATAAGTTCAGGAATAATATTTTAAAACAATCTTCCCTTAAATTTTCAAAATAAAAAGGATATATATTAAATGGTAAAAGATAAACATTTTTCGTAAGATAGTAAGGGTATTAAAATTATTTAGAGGTGTGTAAATGAAAAAAACAAAATCAAAAAAAAAGATTTTTATTTTAGATACAAATGTTATTCTGCATGATAACCAATGCATCTATAAATTTGAAAATAATGATGTTGTTATCCCAATTACAGTCATTGAAGAACTTGATAATTTTAAGACAGGGAATAGGACTATTAATTTTCAGGCCCGTGAATTTGTTCGTACCCTGGATACACTTAGCAATAATATAATGTTGGATAAAGGCATTAAAATAGGAAAGGGGCTGGGTAATATTTCAATTCATCTTGAAAAAGATTTCCATCCTGATTTGCTTAGTGCTTTTAATCCCAATAAACCTGATCATAAAATTTTAAATATTGCATATTGTTTAGCAGAAAAACATCCCTCAAAAAATATTATTCTTGTTTCCAAAGATGCAAATCTAAGAATGAAAGCCAGGTCAGTAAAGATTAATGCCCAGGATTTTACTTCAGATCATGTAAAAGATATTACAACTTTATATAAAGGCTATAAGTATGAGGAAAATATTGATGCGACTGTAATAGATCAGATGTATAATGTGCCTTTTGAAATTGAATTTGAAAAAACCAAAATTGAATCTCCGGTAATACCAAATCAATTTTTTATCTTACGCTCCGCTAATAAATCAGCTCTTGCAACTTATAATAAACAAAATGATACAATATGTCATGTGGAAAAAAGGCCGGCTTATGGTATTGTACCGCGAAATGCTGAGCAGACTTTTGCTTTAGATGCTTTAATGAATCCCGATATTCGGCTTGTAACTCTTTCAGGAAAAGCAGGTACCGGCAAGACCTTATTAGCCCTGGCAGCAGCCCTGGAATGTAGGAAATCATATAATCAAATTTTCCTGGCAAGACCTGTTATTCCATTAAGTAATAAAGATATTGGTTTTCTGCCGGGTGATATAAAATCTAAACTTGACCCTTACATGCAACCAATTTTTGATAATCTTGGAGTAATTAAAAATCAGTATGATGCAAATGATAAAAAACATATGCTTGTTAATGAGATGTTGGATAAAGAAAAACTTATGATTGCACCATTATCATATATAAGAGGGAGAAGTCTGGTAAAAGTATTTTTTATTGTTGACGAGGCTCAAAATCTTACTCCGCATGAAGTAAAAACAATCATTACCAGAGCCGGGGAAAACACCAAAATGATTTTTACCGGCGATATTTTTCAAATTGATCATCCTTATCTTGATATTCTTTCAAATGGCTTGTGTTACCTTATAGAAAAAATGCAAAATCAAAATATATATGCTCATGTTAATCTTGAAAAAGGGGAAAGATCTGAATTAGCTGATTTAGCAAGTGATCTGTTATAAACATGGAAAATCTATTGAATTTAAAAGAATTAATTAATCGGAATAAAAAACCTGTTCCATGGGATAATAATTGTCAAATGCCCTGGAATAATCATGATTTTAGTACTCAGGTGTTAAAAGAGCATTTATCCCAGGAACATGATGTTTTAACAAGGCGGATGAGAATAGTTAAGAAACAAATAAATTGGATTCATAATTATTTGCTATTAGAGAAGACAAGCAAAGTGCTTGATCTGGCTTGTGGCCCGGGAATTTATACAAACATGTTATCAGAATATGGCCATAAATGTGTTGGAATTGATTTTTCGCCCGCATCAATCAAATATGCCAGATCAAAGTCAAAAGAAGGAAAACTTGATTCCGAATTTATAGAAAATGATATAAGGAACGTTGAATATCCAGGCGGTTGCAATCTTGCAATGTTGACATTTGGAGACTTTAATACATTTGCAATTTCCGACGCTAAAATGGTTCTTGGAAAGATAAGGTCATGTTTGAAACCGGGTGGGAAGTTACTTTTAGAACCTCTGAGATTTGAATCAGTAAAAAGCATGGGTTGCAAAGATGCAATATGGTATACATGCCCTCATGGAGTGTTTTCAAACCGGGAATATCTGAGTTTAGAAGAATCTGTTTGGTATGAAGAACAAAATATTTCTATTATAGAATATTATATTTTAGATAGCAATTTCAGGAACATTCGGAAATATAATCAAACTTACCAGGCCTATTCAAATGATGAATATGTTTCTCTATTATCAAAATGTGGGTTTAAAAATATTGTTTTTTACGAGAGTATGACAAATTTGGAGACTGATTTTTCCGGATCACTAATATGTATTATTGCAGAGGTTTGATTTTATGTTACCTAGGAGATAGTTTTCATATCAAATTTCCAATAATTTTTCAGGCTAAACTATTTTTCTACATTGCCTTATATTTTTAGAAGTATTATATTATCTACAAATGATATCATTTATAAATGTAAATTATACTTTCAAAACTAAAGATGCCGGAATAAAAAATGTTAATCTCAACATTAATGAAGGTGATTTTGTATTTTTAACCGGACCATCCGGCTCTGGAAAAACAACTTTACTACGTTTGATTTATATGGATTTATTACCAGAAAAAGGGAATGTCTTAGTTCAGAATTATTCCAGTAATAAAATAAAAAACAGGCAAATACCTTATTTACGTCGTAAGGTTGGAATGATTTTTCAGGATTTTCGGTTATTGCCAGACAGAAGTGTTTTCCAAAATGTAGCCATTAGCCTGTATGCGGCACACTATAAATTAAATCAAATAAAAAAAAAGGTTTATAGTATTTTAAACCAGGTAGAACTTGGGCACAGAGTCCATTTTAAACCTCATCAGTTATCGGGTGGTGAAAAGCAAAGAGTGGCTATTGCCAGAGCACTGGTAAAAGAGCCGATAGTTCTTCTTGCCGACGAGCCAACCGGAAATCTTGATCCCAGGGCAAGTATTGAATTAATTAATTTATTATACAAAATAAATCAGCAGGGAACCGCTATTATAGTAGCTACTCATAATTATAGCCTAATAAAAAGAATACCAAATGCCAGGCTTGTACAGGTTGAAAATTCAGAAATTGTGAGTGTGACATGAGAATATTTTTTTTCCTTTTAAAAGAGGGTTTTCGAGGATTAGTCAGATCCAAATATGCTGGAGCTTTTTCAATAATCATTATCTGGATTTCTTTGATTCTGGTTGGTATAGGGTATGTTGGTGCGCGGGATATGATTTTTGCAGTAGATAATATTCGCTCTCAGTTTGATGTTGATATTTTCATACACAAATCTGCTAATCAGGAGGAAATTAATAAATTTGCAAATAAACTTAAGAATATGGTAGAAATCGAAGAAGTGAATTATATATCTCCAGATTCAGCAGCAAAAAGATTTCACAAAGAATTTGGTGAAGATATCTTTGATTTATTAGAAATGAACCCGTTACCACCATCTTTTACAATCCAATTAAGGAATATTTATCGCAATTTAATTAGCATTGAAAGCATTTCCCGAATATTATCTAAAGATAATATTGTTGATGAGATTAAATATAGAAAAAAAATATTATACTTATTAGATAAATATCAACGTATTGCACTATCTGTAATTCTTTTGGTCTTCGCATCTTTGACTTTGATCTCAGTAATTTTAGTTTCAAACTCAATAAAAATGACAATATTTGCCCGAAGAGATATAATATCTACATTAAAATTAGTTGGAGCTACCGATAATTTTGTTAAAGCTCCTTTTATTATTGAAGGCGCTTTGCAGGGTATGATTGGCGCTTCTCTTTCCGCCGGGATTATTTATTCACTTTTTTATTTGTTAAATACACAATTTACAAGTGTCTTTGACTATCGAGCAGTTGTAAGTATACATTTTTATATTTTTTTAATAATTGGTGGGAGTATTCTGGGAATATCCGGAAGTACAAGGGCAATAAAAAAATTCCTCTCATAGATTCAATTATCCCTTTCAAAAAACAGGAGTTCCTGTTTATTGATAATTTATTATTTCATAATTGATTCCATCTGATTCTATAACCAAAGCATGATCTTGATCTGTTCTATGAATTTGTGTGCCTAGTTTTTTATACCTTGATATAATTTTTTTTGATGGATGTTTGAATTTATTTCCTTTTCCTACAGAAATAATGGCGATTTCCGGCTTTATATAGGAAATGAAATGTTCTGTCGATGATGTTTTACTACCATGATGAGGTACTTTCAGGATTTCTGAATTCAGAAAATCTGCCCAAAGAGAAACATATTCTTCAGACTTATACTCTGCATCTCCAGTTAATAATATATCTATATCCTTATGAGATAATTTGAAAACAGTAGAATAATCATTATAATTATTAGATTTTTGATCCAGAAAAATGTTAGATGGATGAAGGCAAAATAATTTGATATCCTTCGAAAAATTAATAACATCCCCGGCATGTAATTTTTTAATCGGAATTTGTAATGAATCAATCAGAACATGAATTTCTTTGTAGGTTTTGGATGCTGCAACAATATCTGCTTCCCAAATTTCATTAATTCCAAGATTTTTTAGTAGTAGTGGAGCTCCGCCAATATGATCATTATGTGGGTGAGTCAGGCACAGGATATCAATCTGATCAATTCCCTCTCTTTGCAAATAAGGTAGAATTACCAGTTTTGCATAATTTTTTCTGAAGGTTCTGTCTCCTGTATCAATTAACATATTTTTACCCTTTGGGAATTGAAAAAAGATAGCATCTCCCTGATGAACATCGAAAAATGTGATTTTTAATTTTGGCTCTGTAAAAACATTCTTCCAGACCATTACATTTAATGATATCATAATTCCAAAAAGTAAATATTTTTTTATTTTAGTCTTTTCAATATTTAAAATGGCAAACAGTAATAAGTATAAATAAATCACCATATTAATTGATATTGATTTTATGTTGAAATAGGCAAAAGGAAGGCGTGAAGTGAATTTTGTTAAAAATTCCAGAAAACCAATCAGAATCATTTGGATTTCACCATAACAAATATTTATTATATCAGAGAAATAACCCAATATTACTTGTGCAAAACCTAAAGCTGCGATTAATCCGACTAATGGAACAGCAAAAAGGTTTGTTAATAATGAAATAACGGGAATTCTGTTGAAATAGTAAATTGTTAAGGGTAAAGTACCTAATAATGCAGATAATGAGACTAAAAATAATTGTTTAATGCCTTCTACGAATTTGTTATTAAAATCGAATTTACTCAATTTATCCAATTTTTGATTAAGATTTTTGTAAATGTAAATAATTGAAAACACAGCCGTAAAGGATAGTTGGAATCCAATGTCAAAGATTTGTAAAGGAGAAACCAGAGTCTGGATAAGAGCCGCTGTAGCGAGGGAGTTATAAATATTTGAACGTTTTTCAAAAGCCTTTCCAAATAAAACCATAGATGCCATAATAACTGCCCTAACTACTGATGGTTTAAAATCAACAATACAAGCATAGAAAAACAAAGTTATTATTGTCAAAATGGTTCTTGTCTTGGGTGGAAATCTCAGCAATCCAAATATCACATAAAAAACAAGTGTCACATATCCGACATGCAGCCCCGAAACTGCCAATACATGAATAATTCCTGAATCAATAAAAGCCTGTTTTGTTTCCGGTGTAATATCGCCCCGCATTCCAATAATCAAAGCTTTTAATATTGCATTTTGATCTCCGTAAGTTGATTTGTCTATAATTTCTTCTATTTTCAATTTTACAATATTAGCAATTCGTCTTAGGGAAAAATATTTTTTTTCCAGAATGTGGGGAATGTTGTTTTTATCAAGATAAACAAGGGCAAAAATATCATTGTTTTGCAGATATTTTTTATAATCAAATTCCCCGGGATTTCGTCTACCAGATGGTATAATGATTTTGCCGGTAAATTCCACTATATCCCCATATAAAAAAATAAGTTGGGTGTTTTTTATTGTAAGTAGAATTTTACCTTTAAAAGGGTAAAATTTATTATTCTTAATGGAAATTTGTTTCAGAGTAATTTGGGTTTTGTTATTTTTTAGGTCACATTTTTCTACAAATCCGGATATTTGGTGTTCTTGCTCTGAGGAAAAATTTTGTAAATGACTGGCCCCGGTTTCCATTATTTTAGAATGGTTTAAGCCTCCAAGACATAAAAATAATGATAATATTAACAGGTCTGCATTTTTATGATTTTTGAAAATTAATGTATTTAGTAGGAGGGATGCGATCGAAATCCACCATATAAAAAATGGAATATCAATATAATTATTGATTATTATTCCGGAAAAATAAAATCCGACAATAATTACTATAGGTGTTTTTGCTAATGAGTTTAATTGCATCAGCAAAAACATAGCAAAAAATATTTTAAAAGTGAATTAAAAAATTATTTTAATTTTCTGGATAAAGTTTTTGATTTTTTTCAACCATCTTTTGAAAAAAGATGTAGTTATAGATATATCTTCAAGGTCATTTAATAAAGATGAGTAATTTAAATTTCCGGACACAATTTTTTTAATTTCATCTATTTTAAAACTATCTTCCGGCCTGGTTTTAATTGAAATTGAGGATAAAGCCGAGATAATAGAAAAAGTTTCTCCACCTTTATATAAAATATTAATTTTTTCGTCTATTAAAGTTTTAATAGCCATTTTTGAAGGTCTGTGTCTGCCTGAAAATAAAATAGTATGTACACGGGTTTTTTCCGAATTTAGGAATTTTTTTAAATTTGGAATAGCAAAAATGATATCTAAACGAACAGCCGGAAAAACAAGTAATAAGTTACCCTCTTTCTCTTCGAGAAACCCAACAAATTCTTCAATCGTAGAGGCACCAACAATAAAAGAATCTATTACAGTTTTTCTTTCTCCTGTTTCATGAATTATTTCCGGTTTAATTTCATCAATAATTTGTCCCAATGTAGGATGACTTAATATTGGTGAATAGGGAATAATTCCAAAAAACTTTAAACCTCTGGATTTACAATATTTATGAATTACTGTTTCGATTTTTGGTAATTTTTCTGTAATTGTTTTGTTAACGATCACTCCGCTAACTTTGACACCGTAACTTTCAAAAAAACGCCTGTTTAATTCCAATCGATCTATAGTATTACCAATGCCTCCCTTTACAACAAGGACAACATCTGCCTTAAGAATAGAGGCAACCTGGGCGTTTGATTTATCAATTACTGCTCCAACTCCGGCATGGCCGGTTCCTTCGATTATGACATAATCTTTATCCCTGGAAACTTCATTGTAGCCCTTAACAATTTCTTTTTCCAGATCAGGCTTAATAATTTTTGAGAGATAGTCTTCTGTAAATCCTTTCTTAATAACAATTGGATTCATAAGTGACGGTTTCTCAGAAAATTGGAAAATTTCTTTCATTAAAATAACATCTTCTTCAACTTTTCCCCAGGGAGAGTCCAACCAGCGCTGTCCAACCGGCTTCATAAAGCCAACTTCTTTGGATCGTCCGATTAGTTCATCGATTAATGCAAATGAAATAGTTGATTTTCCTACATCTTTTCCTGTTGCAGCAATAAAAATATTTTTTGCCATAATTTCCCCGATTAATATTCAAGAGTGTTGGTATTATTTAAATAAAGTTAGTTGATTTTGAGATTTCATTTCTTTTTTTTGTTTATACTGTTGTTTCAATATTTCAGTTAATTCATCATCGATTTTCTTTAAAAAAGGGCTTGGGTCGAGATATAGACTTCTACCATGAATGAACCGATTAGCAGCTCTGGACAAAAAGAGATTTTCTTTTGCCCTGGTCATTCCAACATAAAATAATCTTCCTTCTTCCATGGGATCTGTTTTTTTATTTTCATTAAGGGAATATGGAATTAGCCCATCTTCACAACCTGCCAAAAAAACATTGGTAAATTCCAGTCCTTTAGAAGCGTGAAAAGTCATTAATGTAACTTCTTCAGTATGTGGTTTGTATTCATCAATTTCTGATTTTAATGTTAAATATTTTAGAACCTGGTGCAGATTATTTCCAAATTCTGCTGAAATTTCCTGGAATTTTTTTAGAACGTTTTCATCATTTGATTTCAGTGTATGAAAATAGCGATTACATATATCAGTAACTGACAATTTATTGCTTTTTGCAAGATTTTGAATATTTAAAAAAGCTGTATTGTCAAGTTTGTATTTTTTTAATATTCTATTTTTCAAGTAACTATAATCAGGATTTAAAATTGCTTTTATGAATAGCAAAATTTCATGAATAATTGCTTTATTGATAAAATTGTTATCATTAATCACCTGGAAAGGTATAGAATGATTTTCAAGAGATTGTTCAATATGTCTCATTTGTGAATGGGTGCGACATAAAATTGCGAAATCAGACAAACTGAAGCCCGTTTCATTATTTCCTTTTGTAATATTACTATCTATTGAAAAAAATCTTAAACCACCCATCATTTTTTCAATTGTACGAGCGATAAATTCTGCTTCACTTTTTTCTGACGGATTAGTAGTAATTTTGATTTTTACGCCCTTTTTCAGACCCTCTAAAAATTTATGCTTTTTACCAAGTTCAATTAGGTTATTTGAGGCTTTCAAAATATAACCTGAGCACCTGTAACTTTTTTTTAACTCATAAATATTTTCTTCGGACAAAGTATTTTTTAAATATTTAATGTGTTTAATGTCAGCGCCTCTAAAGCCATAAATAGCCTGGTTTGGATCGCCTATTACAAAAAGGTTCTGGCTTTTATCCAACAGTAATTTTAGAAATTTAAATTGAATGGAATTAACATCCTGAAATTCATCGACTAATATCCATTTGAATTTAGATATATACTGTTCCCTGATTTGTGGATTATCCTCAAGTAAAATTACAGTGTTATAGATCAGGCTGTCCAGATCAATAATATTATTTTCAATCAGGGTATGTTGATATTCATGCAACATCTCTTCAATTTCAATATTTTCAGTATTTAAAAAATGTTCCATATTGTGAAAAGCCTGGGAAAATTTTAAAGACAAGGATTTGGCTATATCTTTAGTTATTTCCATATATTCAATCATTAATGAAATTTTTTCCTTTTCATCAATAATTGTAAAATTTGGATTTAGCCCGATTTGATAGGAATGTTCTTTTAAAATTGTATAACAGAGAGAATGGAATGTAGTCAGGTTAAGTTTCTTAAGAGAATCTTCATTATTCAATAAATCCTTTAGCCTGATTCGAATTTCATCAGCGGCTTTATTTGTGAAGGTAATTGCCAGAATGTTTTCAGGATTTATATTTTTTATATTAACCAGATAACTGATGCGATGGGTTAGCACGCGGGTTTTGCCGGTTCCCGGTCCTGCCAGGATCAAAGCTGTTCCTTCTAAATGTTTTGCAGCTCTTTTCTGTTCATAATTTAAACCTGCCAGATCTACTATTTTTTTTGGCTTGCTCTTTTTTTTTTCAACTTTTGGAAGAGAATGTGTAGATGTCAATCTTCTATATTCATCGAGGGAAAAATTAATTAGCGGGGGATCAAGTTTTGGAGAGTCTTCCTTTATTTTATTCGGGAAAAGTGAATCTTTATGTTTCAAGTTTTGAATTTCATTATCTTTGAAAACTTTGATTTGGCCGAATTCACCATCGAAACCTTCTTTAATAGAGATGTGATTTTTTCGCATTCTTTCTATAGCCTCTGCGAGAATGGGAAAGCCTTTTTCTCGGAAGATTGGAATTGGAAGTTTTAACAGAATGTTGAGTTCCGGACCAAGTTTTTCCAACAGAGCGATGTAATTTCTATGCACTTTTTTTGAGTTTGGACCCACTTGATTAATTTCAGACAGAATTTCTTTTAAAGGAATTATTGAATGAAATGGAAGTCTGTTTTTTCGTTCAAAAAGATTTTCCCGGTCTGATAGACGAACTGCACGGTTCATTACACCTACTGTAACGGGTGTGCCACAGACTTTACAAATTCCATTATTCTTAAGAGTTTCAACAGGATTCCAGAGGACGTTACATTTTCGATGCCCATCGTAATGATATTTTCCTTCCTGCGGATGTAAGTCAATTGTACCCAGGAATTTGTTTTTATCGGCATTTTTAATAGTATTACAAATGGAATTATATGTCAATTCAGTATTAAAAATATTTGCATTTCTGCCTAGTTTTTCCGGTGAATGGGCATCGGAGTTGGATAATAGAGTGAATTTATCTAAAAAACTACACATCCAGTGCATAGGTGCATTGGCGGATAGTCCAGTCTCAACTGCATAAATATATTGAGTTAAATCCTCATAACATTCTTCGATAGTATCAAATCCGGATTTTGATCCTAATACCGAAAACCAGGGAGTCCAGATATGGGCAGGAACAAAGAAAATATTTCCCGATGCCGTTAAAGCCATTTCAAGCAAATGTTTGGAATCCAGTCCAAGAATTGGACGACCATCTGAGGTAATATTGCCACCTATTTTGGTAATAGATTTTTGGATTTTTTCAACAGTTTTGAAGTCAGGAGCAAAAATTAGATTGTGTACTTTTCGTACCCGATCGTTTTTTTTGTATATGCTGCTTATTTCTGAGGTCAGAATAAAACGTGGTTCGTTTTCCGGAGTATTGGCAATGGAAAACTCATCTTTTATTCGGAATTTTTCTTTTAATTTATAGAGACCCTGTTCGGCTGGTTCGAGTTTTTCTTTTAGTTCCTTTATCCAACCAGGATGAGTAAAATCTCCGGTTCCAAGGACTTTCAAACCTTTATTTCTTGCCCAAAGATCAAGATATTCAGGAACAAGTTGTTTACTTGTTGCTATAGAAAAATGTGAATGTATATGAAAATCAGCAATAAAATTCATAAATACCTTTTTATAATAATAAATATTGAAATTATATAGAAAAAAACTGTTGATAATTTCCATTATCTAATGGTTTTTGCAAAGCATTTATACAAAAATAAAAAGTAAATTTCTATTTGGAGTCAGTAACATTAGATTTTACAATAAAATATATTTGTAGTAAAACATTTTAAATTGATTTGTAAAAGTAATGCTCTATTTTTTTTCTGTATGTGACAAGTTGAATTATCGTTTTTGAATATTTCGTTTAATATAGGCTACAACTTTATGCAAAAATCTGTAAAAAAATAGAAAATTTGATATTATGAGTTTTTCCGCTCTTCATTGGATATAGAATATGGAGAGTTAGAATTTTAATTGTTAATTGTAATGGTTTGAATTATATTGGAATTTTATTAATTTTACCTAAATAATTAATGATTTTTTTTTAAAAGGGGAATAATATGTATAAATCAAAAATAGGATTTATTATTTTTGCACTAATTACAATATTAATTTTAGGAAGTTGTAATATGAGAAAGAATTATCAAAATATAACACCACCGATTGCAAAGAAAATACCTAAAGAGCTTACTATTCATGGGGATACGAGAATTGATAATTATTATTGGATGAATAATCGGGAAGACCAAAAAGTTTTAGAATATCTTCATGCTGAAAATGCATATAAAGATGGTATGATGAAACATACAGAAGATTTTCAGAAAAAATTATATGAGGAAATCGTAGGGCGCATTAAACAAGATGATAACTCAGTGCCATATAAAGAAAATGGATATTATTATTATTACAGATATGAAAAAGGAGCCGAGTATCCGATTTATGCCAGGAAAAAGGAGAATACTGAAGGGAAGGAGGAAGTTTTATTAAATGTTCCTGAACTTGCAAAAGGGTATAAGTATTATCGTGTAACCGGATTAACAATCAGTACAAATAATAATATACTTGCGTTTGCTGTTGATACTGTCAGCCGGAGAAAATATACAATTTATTTCAAAGATCTTAAAACAGGGGAACTCCTTTCTGATAATATTCCAAATACAACCGGTAGTCCTGTTTGGGCAAATGATAATAAAACAATTTTTTATACTACAAAAGATAATACATTACGTGCATTTAAAGTCTGGAAACACCGACTTGGAAATGATATATCAAAGGATGAAGAAATTTTTCATGAAACAGATAATACTTTTGAAATATCTGTAGATAAAACATTATCAGGAAAATATATTCTATTATCTTCATATTCCACATTGTCAGGTGAAGAAAAACTAATTGATGCTGATAATCCGGAAAAACCCTATGTTGTTTTCCAAAAGCGGAAAAAGGACCATGAATATTATATTTATCATCATATTGATAAATTTTATATTCTGACAAATTATAAGGCCAAAAACTTTCGGTTAATGCAAACATCGGTAGATAAACCAAGTCTGGAAAATTGGAAAGAAGTAATTCCAAATCGTGATGATGTGCTGTTAGAAGATGTTGATGTTTTTAAAAATTTCCTGGTTTTAACAGAAAGAATAAATGGTATTTCTCAAATCAGAGTAATTAATCTTCAAAACAAGTCTGATCATTATATAAAATTTGATGAAAAAAGTTTTGTTGCATATCCTTCAGGAAATCATGAATTTGAAACTGAAACTTTGAGATTTCGTTACTCCTCATTGACTACTCCTTTTTCGACTTATGACTATAATATGATTTCAAAAGATAGAGAACTTTTGAAAATCGATGAAATTGGAGGCGATTTCAATTCCGATAATTATATATCCGAAAGAGTCTGGGTTACTGCCAGAGATGGTGAAAAAATTCCTATGTCTATTGTTTATAGAAAAGGCATCAAAAAAAATGGAAATAATCCCTTATTACAGTATGCATATGGTTCTTATGGAAGCAATGTTGATCCCTATTTTAGTTCTTCGGTTTTAAGTTTACTTGATCGTGGATTTGTATATGCAATTTCTCATATTCGTGGTAGTTCCACAATGGGCAGAAAATGGTATGAAAATGGAAAATTGCTTAAGAAAAAAAACACTTTCACTGATTTTATTGATTGTTCAAAATATCTTATTGAACATAAGTACACTAATTCTAATAAATTATTTGCAGAGGGCGCAAGTGCCGGTGGATTACTTATTGGAGCAATATCAAATATGCAGCCGGATTTGTATAAAGGCCTTTTAGCTGAAGTTCCCTGGGTTGATGTGGTAACTACTATGCTCGATGAATCTATCCCTTTGACAACTGGTGAGTTCGATGAGTGGGGTAATCCAAAAAACAAAGAATATTATGATTATATGCTATCTTATTCTCCCTATGATAATGTTGAAGCTAAGAATTATCCTGCAATGTTGGTTACGACCGGACTTCATGATTCTCAGGTACAATATTATGAGCCAACAAAATGGGTGGCAAAACTCAGAGATATGAAAACCGATGATAACCTTTTACTTCTTGATATTGATATGTCTTCAGGACATGGTGGCTCTTCTGGAAGATTTAAAAGATATAAAAGAACTGCCTTGAGCTTTGCTTTCATGTTTGATCTGGTGGGGATTAAAGAGTAGAGATTAATCTACTCTTTAAGTTTTTTGGTTCTATATGAATTATAATGGGTAATGAAAATTGATATTTTTTATAGAAAATGATTTTTTTGTGTCAATTT
>JAOZSR010000032.1:22834-34624 GCA_029939575.1 Fidelibacterota bacterium | reverse complement strand
TGCTTCATCTACTTTGGATAGAATGGTGGCTATGACGGTTTGTTCGGGTTTTGGGGGTAAATTGATTTTTAACTTTTTAAAAAATGATTTACCAATTTCATTAAATGTAGTTCCAGCAACATATTTAAGAATATATCTTGTGTTTTGTCGAATCCAATAAAGTAGAAATAGATTAAGTATTTTGTGATTACAGATAATGTTAATAAAACCTTGATTTGTTGTTATTGGAATATTTGATATTACGCAGTCGCCAATTGTTGCCCTTGATGACATACAAACAGTTCCAATTGGTAATAATTTTGCTGAACTTTTTTTTAACCCAACTTCTGATATTTTTTGTTTTGTCCTTGAAATAAAATTTCCAGAATAATTTGAAATATCTGAAGGAACAAGCCAATCAATATTGCCATTCCAACAAGCAACATCCATAGTCGATGGTGTTCCACCACCAAAAAAATCTCCAAGAGATTTTAATTTAATTTCTCTCCAATGATTCATTAATAATTCATCATTAACCATTAAACAAGTTCCTTTAAAAGTTCATCAATAGACTTATCCAAGTTGGATTCTTTGTTAATTACCGTTTTAAACTCTGCAATTGCTTCTTTCAGGTCAATCTCTTCTTCGGGCTCAAAAGTATCAACATAGCGGGGTATGTTTAGGTTAAACTCAATATCTTCAGCATAATACTCATCAATTTCCAGAAGTTTAAAATCAAGGTCTTCTTGTATTTTATCTTTTAGTCTTGCCTTTTCTTTTGTAATCCAGGTTTTGGCAGTATCTAAATCGCCCCAACTTTCGAGTATGGTAGAAATTCGTAAAATATCGTGTGGCAATAGCACATTCATATTTGCTTCTTCTCTGTACCAACCTTTTTTTGCAGCATATACCATCAAGACTTTGTCTTTTCGTTCTTTGGGTCTAAAATAGTATCGCCCTTTTCAATCCGTGCATCCAATCCGTGAAGTATCATATTGATATTGGCAATCGCCCAGGTATTCCAAACATCTTCTTGCCCAAAAAGTCTAATTGTTTTTGAATTATTGTATTCAGCTTTGCAGTATTTTGCAGCATTGATAAGAAAGCCACCGGAACCACAAGTTGGGTCATAAACCGTGATGTTCTTTTGTGGCTTTAAGTAGCGAACAATAACATCAACAATCTCTTGTGGTGTATAAAATTGCCCTGCCATTGTTCCGCCTTTGTTTTCATCAGCAAATCTTTTTATTAAATACTCGTAAGCATCACCAAGCACATCAACCGAAGCATTTTTATTACTTAAATCCACAGCATCCAAATAACTTACAAGTAAAGATAGAACATCTGGACTAAGTTTTTTACTACCCGAACCGTCTGGTGCAGCTTCATTCCAACGCACTGTGTTGATAACACCTTTTAGAACAGCTTTTCCGTCTCTATCTACATTTGCATCTGCAATATCGTTTACAGCTTTATTCAACTTTTCATTCTTCTTGTCGGGCGATGCATCACGCACATCTTTCTAAAAACAACCTGCGAGAATTTTGAAATCGTGTTTTCGCCCAATGATTATTCTTCTTTCGCCATCACTTGGTTCTCTACCATTTTCTTTAATAAATTCTTTGATTCCGTTTTCAGTTTCCCATTCGTAATTATCCGAAAGTCGTTTGAAAAATAGTAGTGAAAGTATATAGGCTTTATAATCTTCAACTTTGTCTCTTAGAATGTCAGCCATTCCAAAAAGTGTACTTCCTAATGCTTGTTTTGTTATCATTTATTTTTTAATCCTCTAATATGGTCGTGTATGTTCATTGTTCTTATACTCCGGATTGATGGGATAAACTCAATGGTTTATATATTTCTTTTGAAAACATAGGAATTTTATTTAAAATATTCATCTGCTAACTTTTTTCAATTTTTTATTGAGTTTTGTGCCATATCTATAAACACATAATCTATTTGTTTGCAATTAATTTAAGATATATAATAACAAATTTCAATAATCAATTAAAAAAATCAAGGTTCAGGATTTCTCTTGATTATTTTATGAGAAATGACAGATAAAATATGGTGGAGGTTCGAGACACACTTTTGTGCAAATTATCAACTCACAAAAACATTACTCCATTTTTTATGATAACAAAATTCAGGGAAATAAAAAAAACCCTTTACCAGTTTGGCAAAGGGTTTTTTAGGGTTTAACGACATTGCAGAAAAAACCAGATTAACTATTCTTTTCTGATTGAACGTAATTTATTTGATCAATAAAAGTTTTTTCATATCCTGAAAATTTCCAGCTTTAATAACATAAAAATATGTTCCGCTTGAAAGATCAGAAGCATCTAACATGAATTCATAAGATCCTGCGTTACAATAATTATTCACAAGTGATGCAACTTCTTTACCCTGAATATTATAGAGTTTGATTGTTACATTATTTGCTTCTGGAATATGGTAACCTATTATAGTTGTTGGATTAAAAGGATTAGGATAATTCTGATCCAATCTATAATTATTTGGAATTTGAGTTATGTATTCATCAATGGAAACTGATGGTTTATGAAAAAATATATTGTCAACATATACTATTTTCGGATCACTTACGAGAATCAACTGGGCTAAATGTCCGGTAGTTGTCAATCCGGTAAAATCAGTCAATGGAATATCAAAGCTTACCCAGGTTTCTGAAGTAAAGCCAGAAACATTACTAGCGCCAAATTCCAACTCATGTTCTACATCATCGCCACCACTCCAGGCCCCATCTGCACCAAAATCAACAAGTTTAATTTTGAATGCGGCTGAATCAACGATAGGATCTGGTGTCCATATGTTCATATGAAAATGTGACATTTCAGTTGCATCAACCATTGAAGATGTGAATTCTATTCCGGCAAAATTCAGGTCTGTATAGAGTTTTACATCATCACCATCAATCTGTACATCAGAAACATTTGCATCATCCCAGCTTGCAGACCAGGTGTTCATTGTGATATCAGTATATTCATTACAAAATAATGAAATCACACCGGATGCATCTGCTGTTGGTACTGGTGCTCCAACAGTTGGTGCCGGTGCTACTTCTTGTGCAGAAAATGTAATATTGTCAAAATAGCAAATATTATCTGATGTTCTTCCATCCAGGTCAAAGTCAGGAAATACAACTATTTGATCATAATCAGGTTGTAACTGTCCGGAAAAATCAAATGTAAGTTCTTCCCACGCATTTACGACGGTATTCGCAACTTTAATTTCTCCCATCGACCAGCCTTCGCTTTTCACTAATTTTATTCCTACATCACTTATTACAGGTTTCCATACCATTATTTTTATGGTACAATTAGTTTCGTCTAAAGTGAAGGTTCCAATATCTGCACCATGTGCGGATTCACAACCTGCCCAGGCTGCACCTGTTTGCAGGGCTGTAAATTTTGCAACTGTTGAAGATGTATTGTCTCCTGATGCATCGGGATTTGCTACAATTTCAAGTTCAGGATTTGAATCATTTTCAAATACTGTCCAGGTCCAATCAGCACCATGTCCACCCGCTTCAAAATCGATTGGTGCATTTTGTGCAAATACTATTGTTGAAAGAAACAATAACAATGCTAGTTTTGTGATTAATTTTTTCATTTGATAACTCCCTCTTAAAAAGGTTAACTTTTTTACTACTCATTAATGATTTATTCAGAATTAACGTCTTGCCAGAGGTTTAATTCTCCCATAGAAGTTATTTACACCTAAATTCAAGTCGCTAATTCTAATATATCAAAAAACACATTATAAGGCATCCGTTTTATGGTAATACCTGGTTTTTAAAGGATGTATGCCAGGTAAAAAAAACGAACAACCTTTAATTTTATAACAATTCACCTCCTCATAAATCCCCCTTTTTTGTTATAAATTTTATTAAATTATTTTTCATCAATCGCCGAAGGCCTTAAATAATTAACAAATGATAACTTTGGGCTACGATCCTTATAAAAAACTCCCCAATGTTTTTCAACTTCATCGGGTTCTGAAGTATTTCCTCCACCTTTCCAGGGTTCATCAAAAGCCTCAAAGAAAAAAGTTGTAACTTTATTCTTCTCTACCCATTTATTTAATTCTTTCAGAAATGCTTCCTGCGCTTTGTAACTGACCTCAGCTTGAATAAGAGAGCCTTGTTCACCGGGACCTAATTTATTTGGATTATATTTTGTAGCCCACCCAATCTCTCCTAATACAATTGTTTTATTTGGATGCATTTTTTTAATTTGCTCGGTATAGATTGTATCCATCCAGGTAATTGCATTGTCCAGGTTCTTTCCATTCCAAAGTGGATAAATATGTGTCACTATAAAATCAACTTCAGCAGCTATGAGTTTACTCTCTTCTTTATTCCAAAAATTATAATCATCTGCCGTTGTTACAGGTACAGAAGTATGTTCACGAACAGCCCGTATATAATGAATAACATTATTCAATTCCATACGGTGACCTGACCAAAATACCAATGCCTCATTACCTACATTGATACCGGCAATAATCTTCTGATATTTATTTGCTAACTTAATTCCCCGTAAAACCTGGGTGCTGTTGGCTTTCTGATTTTCCGGATTGTTTTCTTCTCTTTCCAACCAAATGCCCAACAAAACTTTGAAAGGTAAATTATATTCATCTATTACCCGAAGAATCTTTTCACTATCATCATCTGCACCATAAACACGAATTAAATTCCAATGTTCACTAAGAATATTCAGGTCTTCTAAAATTTGAAATTCAGATGGCCCATTGTCTCCGGGTGCTTGTCCCTCACGATAACATCCGTAAGAAATTGCATTACCTATCCATTTATCATTTAGAAAAGGTCTGAATTCCCGAACTGTAAAAGGTTCTTCTCTTTTGTAATTTTTGGAAACTAACAATTCAGTATTCAATTCTCTGTCATTCAACTGAACACAAACAGTTTGAAGTGAATTTGCCGGAATTTGAATTTCTGCGATTTGATTACCTATCTCCATTGTATATTTATGAGCCTCCTTTGTAGTGTTTAATAATTGTACACTTAAAATATTATGGCTGTTTAATGTTGCACAAGTATGTAGTGCATCAGAATCTAATCCATTTAACTCTATTTCTGTTTGTACTGCCCGATCCCCTGGTCTGATGGTTCTACTCAATTGAGATAGTATATAGTAAATTGGCGTATAATAGACAATTTGATTTTCTGTATCGATCATAATAGGTGCGCCACAAAAATTGCCAACATGGTTTGGGCCACCATTTTTATCAAGAACAATATTCCAGTCAATCCATCCTTTTAACCAATGATCTATGCTGACAATAATATTTCTGGCATAACGGTGTACAGGCGTATATATCGGGTGATCTACAACCAATTCTCCTGCCCATGGAGCAGTATATGCCCAATCTGTAGCATTTTTATTCCACCAGAATTCATCATTGTTAAACCAGCCACTTTCCTTAAATAAAATCGGATCTCCGATACCACCGGGAGCATCTTTCCCTAAATCATCAATACAGCCTTCAGTATGGATAATGGAAAAATCAGGAAATTTATTATGAAGACTCTCAAAAACTTCTTCATAAACTTTGAAAGTACTTTCGTACCAATGTACAGCGGCACCATATATATAAGGAACAGTTTCCTTATCATTATAAATAACATCAGTCCAATGCTTCAGTCCATCACGATTTTGATCAAAAATTAAAACACGTGTATCTGCAAAATTTTCGGCTTTAAGTTTAGGCCCCAGATATTTTTTAATAAATTCATTCTGAGTTTCCGGAGTAAAATGCATACTTTCCCATTGACCTGAATTTCCGTGAGGTTCATTGACCGGGGTAATTCCCCAGATAGGTATACCTTCTTTACGATAAGCATCCAGGTATTTAATAATATAATCTGCATAAACAGATACATATTCCTCTTTTAAAACACCACCGGTTCCCTGCCAATTATTTGCTTCAGAACCAGGAATGTACCAATCTTCAATATCTTTCATCCAGGATGGAGCAGTCCATGCAGAAGCAACAATCCGAAGATCCTTATCCTTTTGATTCATTTTAATTTTGATTGCTTCATGAATCATTGGCAACAGGTCATAGTTTCGGTTTTTAATTCCGGGAAAACGTTTTGGATTAAATCCTTCTTTATCCGGGTTAATATTAAAATGTTTAAGATGTTTATCCCCTTTTACATCAGCATAGGAATATTTACCATCAACACAAAAATCACAAGCACCGATATGTGTACGGGTTAGTGAAAAATTTGCACCATTTTCACTAAAAATTTTCTCCATTACTTCATGACGTTTTTCATCTTTAAGATGAGCCAGAACAAAAGCAGATGATTCAGTAAAAGAGCTACCAATACCATCGATGCTTTGTTTGATTACATCAGGTCGAATGCGAATTACCCGGCCTTTTGCTTTTCCCTTTTTAAAAGGAACATTCTCCTTTTTTGCAATTTTGTCACCATTTTCTGAGGTTACAAAAATATCCATTGTGGATGTCAGATTGTAATTATTCATATCATTTTCAGTTTTATTTGATGTACAGGAATTCATTGTTATGAAAAATAAAAAAGAAATACAAAACAGATTAATAAGGTTTATTTTTTTTAACATAGCAATCCTTCCATTATTTTTTAATTAACTGCATTTAAATGCCGTATTTAGGTTTTCCGTTTTTATCCCAGAGTCCCCAATAAGCACCGACATCACCTTCAGAACCTGCTTTCCAATCTTCATCAAAACTGGAGAAATAAAAAACATCCATATTTTCCTTTTCGGCCCAGGTAAAAATATTTATAAAGTACCTGACAGCATTTTCATAAGATGGTACAGATTCTTCAAAAGCAGTTCCCAGATTTGGCCAGCCAGTTTCACTTATAATAACCGGTTTTCCTTTTACTGCATTTTTGGCAATTTGAACCATTTCTTTAAAGTAAATAAAGGCATGATCAATTGAATATCCTTCCCAGAAAGGATAACAATTAGCCATAATTATATCAGAAGCATCTGCCACTTTTGGATGATTTGCAAAAAGATAATAAGCATCAATATAACCTATAGGGATATTTGGCACTTCCATTTTGACCCGTTCAATAGTGTTAATGATCTGATCCTCAGACATATCTCCACGAAGGAGGACTTCATTTCCAACTGCCATAATATCTACAAATCCATCTTTAGCAAGTTTTATCAATCCTTGAATTTCTTCTTCATTTTTTTCTTCATCTGTGCCAATCCAGGCTCCGGTCAACGTTTTGATACCCATTTCTTTAGCTACTTTTGGTATTAAATCATTTCCATCAGTTGTTGAAAAAGAGCGAATCCATTTTGTATAAGGTTTCAGAATCTGCATTCTCGTCCGTATCTGATCTTCATTAAGTTGATCTCCTGGTGATTGTCCCTCCATATAAGCGGAGAATGACAAACCGTGCAGACCATTCATCATAATCTGGTTAAATAATGTGTCTAAATCTTCTTTTGACATTTTTGAGAAGTCCAGGCCTCTTAATAAGGCATATTTTTCTTGATATCTACCTGTCATATAATTAACTCCTATTTACTTTTTTGTGTACATTGTTTTTACTCAAACACAGATTGGATCTACTACATTTTATCTGCATATTCATTATTCCACGAACATTTTTTCAAATCCCGAATATTCGGGATAATACTTTATCTTTTATTCTACAAGACTCTTACATAGTAAGAAAATGCCTTGTTAATCCTTTAAATCCCCACGCTCTTAATTGTCTTGCCCAGCCTCCCAAATTCGCACTTGTTACCTGAATAAGATTCATATTTTTAATTGGTTCAATTTCTTTTTTAAAAGCGATGTGATCAACAATTTGTTTAACCGAAATTTCACCCCAGGTAAAAGTAGGCTGTCCCAGACACATTTGAATTATTCCTTTTTCAATATATGGTAGTTGTTCCGGCAATGCGTCAACAACTACAATCTGTTGTTTCCCCGGCTCAACTTTATCTAAAAGAGTTTCATCAAAAAATGGCCATCCTCCAACCATTGCCCAACCTTTAAGATCAGGGTATTTGGCATTGACCTGAAGAAATGTCGCTGCAGCATCTTCACTTGTTTCCGGATGATAGAATTCACCTACAATTTGAATTTCCGGAAAATTCTCAGCAGCCTTTTTAATACCGGAAATTCGGTTTTGCAGATTCGGAGCATCTTGGTTTCCACCTAAAAGTGCAATCTGCCCTTTTCCATCTATAAGTTCTGCAAGTTTTTCCAAAAGCCTTGTCCCGATTTCATTATCATCAGAACCATAAAAAGCAAAACGTTTTGATTCCGGAACATCACTGTCAAAAGTCATTACAGGAATTCCTTTATCCACAGCCTGATTTATTGATTCTGTCAAAATTTTTCTATCAGAACAGGATATTAAAATTGCATCTGTTCCTTCATTAACAGCATTGTGAATACTATCCACCTGATCATTAATATTTTCATTTAAAGGTGTTTTCCAATCGATTGTCACATCAATTTTACTATATTTATCAGAAAGATCTTCAGCAGCTTGCTCTGCACCCTCATGTGCAGATTGAAAAACTGGATTTTTAGAACTTTTTGCTATCATAGTAATGTTTATCTTTTGAATTTCATTATCAGAATTACCGGCCTTACCACTACCTGATTTATTACAATTAAGTATCAAAAGAGATAAACTAAGTATTAAAAATAAATTTAGCCTGTTCTTAATATGTTTTATCATTGTTATCTCCATTATAATTATTTACTTTATTTTCACACACCTATATAATTGACAGAAACCAATTGTTAACTGGCAACTACTTCTTTTAGTTCAACATGTCTTAGATCTAAGGTTTTCCGAATTTCTATTGATTTTTCCTCTGTTAATTTATAACGGTAAACAGCAACAATAGCAATAATACATGCTGTAGCCGGAACGACTACATCCACTATTCGCATCTTTATAAAGGTTTCTGCAGATTGAGCGCCCACAAAAATAATATCATAGCCAGTCCATTTCAATAGGAATCCAGAAAGTGCAAAAGCTAAAGATAATCCAAGTTTGACCATCCACCAATATATTGCACCGAAAATTCCTTCACGTCGCTCTCCTGTTTCCAGTTCATCCAAATCACAAACATCCGCTATCATAGAACCCATAAGTGTAAAAAGACCTCCCATACCAATTGCAATTAAAGGGGCCGGAAGTAACACTTTCCAGGGAGCCATTGGATCATAACAGAACCATTTTAGAAGACTACCTAATAATGTTGCAGATGTAGCTAACATAAAAGCCTTGCGTTTACCAATAAAAGATGAAATCCATGTGATAAAAGCTATTGCTGCAAGAGTTGATAAAGTATTGATAGTACCAAATAATCCCATATATTTCGCTCCCATACCTGTATCACCACCACAAACATAAAAAATTGTAATATAAGACGAAAAAGCACCAACAAGCTGAATTCCATTAAATAGGAAAAAAGTTCCAATACAAAGTTTCAGAAATTCTTTTCTTTTAAGAGTTAGAACTAATCCTTTGAAAAATGCTGCAATATTTTCTGACATACCTTTCAATGCACTCTGTTTTTCTTTTTTATCTACTTCCGGTGCTACATACCGCTCTTTAACTAAAATTGCCGGAATAATTCCAAGGACAATCACTACTCCACCAATTACAACCGCCAGAACTCGCGCTCCCTGAACTGCATCTGTAAACAGCCTGTCATTTTCCATAAAAGCATAAAGCCATGGAAGACAGATCCAGGCAAATTGCCCCATAAAATTCTGAACTCCCATGAGACGTGTTCGTTCATGATAGTCTGATGTCAATTCGTAGCCCAAAGCCACATAGGGAGTTGCAAACATTGTATAAAACAAATAGAAGACTATAGAAAAAATCAGGAAATACCAAAAATAAAACATTTGACTGAGACCAGGTTTTAATTGCCACATTAGAGCAAAGGTAATTCCTACTAAAATTGCACCTACAAAAATATAAGGCCGACGCCTTCCAAAACGAGAACGTGTATTATCCGAAAGATATCCCATGACCGGGTCAGTTAAAGCATCAGTAAAACGAGGAAGTGCCTGGAGTGAACCTATAAGAACAGGATCAATTCCCAAACCTACATTCAACACAATTGACATGTAACCAATAGCACCACCAAGAAGATTATTAACAGTATTCCCAAGACCATAAGCAATTTTTTCAGCCCATGAAATCCGGTCTTTTTCTGCAGTAACATGAGTTTTTTTTATACCCATTTTATTTTCTCTCCTTTATATAAATATTCGCGAATTTGTCAAAATATTTTTACTGGCTGTAAAGAGGGTAAATTATATTACTCTCTCAACCAATTTATCATAAACAGATTTGTTATAACTCCTCCTTATAAACACGAACATAATCAACTATCATGTTTTGAGGAAATACGGTTGAAGCATTTGGCCAACCTACATAATGGCCACCAACTGCCAGATTGAGAATAATAAAATGAGAATGATCATAAACCCAATCACCGGGAATATCATCAGAAGAAAGTGAATGATAAAGTTCATCATCTACATACCATCTAAGATAATCTTCACCCCATTCTACTGCAAAAACATGGAAGCCGGTATCAAAACGACCTGCCTCTAATTCATAGGATTGAGATATTCCTCCGCTTCCTGAATATCCGGGGCCATGGATTGTGCCATGAATTAATGATACTTCTTGACCACGATATTCCATTATATCAATTTCTCCACATTGTGGCCAACCAACATTTGCAATATCGGCTCCTAATAACCAAAATGCCGGCCATAATCCTGCTCCCCAGGGCATTTGCATACGAGCTTCAAATCGCCCATAGGTCTGTTCAAATAATCCATCGGTTATAATACGGGCTGAAGTATAAGCACATCCCTGATATGACTCTTTTCGGGCTGTAATCACAAGATTACCCTGACCATCCATAGAAATATTTTCCGGTCGGTCTGTATCATATTCCAATTGGGCATTTCCCCAGTCAGTACCTATATCATAATTCCATTTAGTAGAATCAGGAGATTCTCCTGCAATTCCATCAAAATTATCCTGCCAAACTAATTCCCACTCAATATCATCATTATCTTTATCATTACTACATTCTATAAGAAAGGTTATCATGATTATTACAATCAAAAAGATGATAATTTTTTTTGTGTATAACATAATATTGCTCCTTATTTATAGATATAAATATTATCAATGAATGCCGTTCCTGTTGTTCCTCCTTCTACACTTCCCAAAAGAACCTGAATTTGACCTAAATGGGCAGTTCCACTAAGTCCTGTAAAATCGGCAATGGCAAAATCATGTCCGATCCATGTACCTGCAGATTGTGTTGTACTGCTTGCGAGTTCCATTTCAGAATCATCAACATTTGGGTATTCATCTACATTGTCAGCACCAAAGTCTTGAAATTTAATCCCAAATTTATTTTCAATGGGTGTCCATACATCTACATGAATATGGGTGTAGGCTGATAAATCAACTGTTTCAGACAATCCGATGGCTTGAAAGTTTAAGTCAGTATATTTCTTTATATTGTTTCCGCCTACTTGGAAATCCTCAACACTACCTTCACCCCAGGTTTCGGTAAAAGTACTTGGCGTTGCATTAGTATACACATCGCTAAACAATGAATAGACATTTGCCTGATCAACTGTTGGGTTTGGAGCAGCTGTTGTTGGTTCTGTTCCATCGCCGCCGCCACCTCCGGACTCTTTGTAAAGATATAGATTATCAAACCAAACATCTCCGTTACCATCAAACTTCAA
>JAOZSR010000032.1:17021-22734 GCA_029939575.1 Fidelibacterota bacterium | reverse complement strand
CATTTGCTTCATCTATAGTTGGGTCGGCTGCAGCCGTTGTTGGTTCTGTTTCATCGCCACCTCCGCCACCGGATCCTTTGTAAAGATATAGATTATCAAACCAAACATCTCCGTTACCATCAAACTTCAATTGAATGACATCGGCCAAATCGACACTGGCAAATGCTGTTAACGGAATATCAACACTTGACCAACCATCAGTAGGAACTGTAATTGCATATGCAGCTTCTACAGGGCCTGTACTAATCAAATAAATATTAAAAGAAGTAGAGTTTTTAGTCCAAACATCAATATGTAGTGATGTCATTTCTGAAAAATCCTGGCTATTCGCTAATTGAATTCCCTGGTAATTCAAACCCGCCAATTTAATGGTTTCATTTCCTTCTATGGGTACATTTGACAGTACTGTGGTTTGTCCCCAATCAGGATAATCTGTTCCTTCTAAATTGGTATATGCATCACTAAATAGCGAAATTACATTTGCTTCATCTATAGTTGGGTCGGCTGCAGCCGTTGTTGGTTCTGTTTCATCACCTCCACCTCCGCCACCGGTTCCTTTATAAAAATATAGATTATCTATATAGATATGATTCATGTCTCCTTCAAAAACAATCTGAGCAAGGTTTGCATTGGAAGATAATCCTGCAAAATTTGAAAGAGGAATATCATAACTTAACCAGCTGCCGGAAGCCAGAGCTGGATCAGAATTTTGATTTAATGTTTGTGATCCTTCTGAATCATCACCACCCTGATACTGTCCATCAGTACCAAAATCGGCTATTTTGACTATTAACGCTGATGAACCACTGATAGCATCCGGAGTCCAGACATCAAAATGTATATGGGTCATTTGTGAAGCATCAATTAAATTTGTAGTAAATTCAATAGCAGCGTAATTGAAATTTTTATAGAATAGTACATCATCGCCATCAGCTTGTGCGGCATAATAATCAGCCATATCCCAATCTGCTGACCATTTATCAATAGAAACATTTGTGTAAACATTACTGAATATTGAAATTACATCTGCTGCATCTTCTTCAGGAACTGGTGCGCTTTCCTGAGGAGAAGGTGCTGCTTCCTGGGTTGTTACAGTGATTACTCCTTCTGCATCATAAGATAAAAGTTTTGCTGTAATTTCACTTGTACCTACTCCAACGACACGGAGTTTACTTTCATCAACTGTTACAACTGTATCATTAGAGGAAGAAAAAGTAAAATAATATGGTGAAGTATTTATTTCAACATCTACACCGGCAACATTGGCAATGAGAGTTGTTCCCTGAATAATTAAACTATCTCCAACCTCTGCATTAATGGTTTTTGTTGGTATTGTTGGCCGTTGTTGAGCAATAGTACCAAGTTTTTCAAACTGAATTTCATCAAACCAGATTTTAAATCCATAATCATCAATAGCACCAATTGCAGTATGAAACAGACCTTTTTCAATATCAAGTTTTGATGGATCTGGAATTGGTAATATATATTTTTTCCAGACTGTAGTGACTGGTATATTTGCCCGTTCTGCAAGATATGTACTATTTCCGGCATTGTCATTTCCAAAACCCACGACACCAATCTCTGCCTGAATGGATGCTTTTGCATAAAAAGTAAGAGCATCATAACCAGTCAGATTACGTCCACCAGGAGATATAAAAACACCACCGGCAAACATTCCATTTGGATCACCAACATCAGGAACGGTAAAGGTAAGAGAACTATTACTTTCGTATCCTTCCTTATTGTCTATTCCAAGTGAAGTCAAAAGAGATCCACCAAAAGCCTGGTAATCCACACCAGCTTCAAATCCGTCAATATATATACCTGCATCAGTTGGATAAGCAGCAGGTTCCAAACCCGCTATATCTCTTTCACATGCTGTAATCAATAACAGAATGATAGATACAATCAAAACAACTGTTAATTGTAAAAACACTTTCTTCATTACTATTCTCCCGGAAAATAAATTTATTTGAGATAAATAATTCTTACTTCTATTAATTAAGTTATTATATGTAGTTTTCATCTTTTCCCCCTTTCCTATAGACCAATATTCATATCAATATAGGTTTTAAATTCCCATTCAGTACCATTTTCAGAATCAGCACCACCATCATAACGAGGAGAGTTTTTATCAAGAGTACGATAAGTTAACTTGAAGCCAAATCTTGGTTTTGTATTGTCCAGCCAACCGGGTGCACCAACTGACTTTGACAGATCAGCAGATACCTGAAGAGGGAAAGTCAGATTGAAATCACGATGATAATCATAAGGACCCCAGTCATTGAACTTAAGAGCAGAAACTAATTTCATATTGCCCATTATTAAGCGAAGATCACCACCATATCGTTTGATTAATCTATCATCACTACCATTTGATTCTGCAATACCACCATAAAGATTAGTAATAAAGCCAAATCTCGGTGTTAATTTAGAAATAATACGTGCATAGGATTCCCATAAATCTCTGGCTTTTGGAGCACCAGGAAAAGCAAAGATAGTTCTACCATCTTTCATGATACCAATAGCTGCATCCTGTGTTGTTGGATGATGACGATAAATATAACCAAAGGTTGCAGCAAGTTTTGCATCTTCTGCTATATCGCTATCCCAGGAATATAACCATGTGGCCGGTGTAGGATCAAAGTTAATAAGTATTTCACCTGCTGTACATTCTCTATTACCACGTACTGAGAAAGGATCATCAAGAAAGTTTCTTGGTCTACCAGGTGCAGGTACATCTGTTGGTATAGGTCCTACTATTGGTTTTTGCCATAAAAAATTTGGAGCAATTTGCCAGTTTCCTAAAATTAGAGTCAAACCACTAAGAAAATTAACCTGGTTTCCACTTCCACTGTCTTTTAATCTCCAGCCTGTAAAAGTAATAGCTGAATTTGGACGACCGTCAGCAACTAATCCCATTGCTGCGCCCTGAGCATAATAATTTAAGCGACCTTTCTGAAAAGTGAATTTTACTTTTCCACCATAAGTATCTTCTGATTTTATTTCATCCAGAAGCATTACAGTTTCGTCATTACTATCATCTGCAATTTGAAATTTTTCACCAACTTTGTTATCACCAGACCAGATACCACCGAGTTCAAATCCAAAAGATCCCTTTTTCATTGCTAAATGAGCAGTTGCTTTTTGTGTTGGAGGAAGTGGAATAGCAAAGGAAGAAACAGCAGAACTTTGCTCATCAAGATCTTTCTGATAAATCACAGTTGCTTCTAATGGTCCCATTGCTTTTGAATATTTCATCATTACTGCCGGGTTGGCTCCCCACCATAATTGAGGTCCGTATGCTACTGTCATACCATTTAAAGATTTCTTACCAGACATCTCAAAACCTACAGGAGCAACACCATTATAAATATCTATATTAGGTCCATAATTTGCTTCAGGGTATAGTCCAAAGAAATCTCCTTCATATCCCCAATGAAAGTGTCCACTGCGATAGAAACCATGAAGATTGAACCATTTATCATCCCAGATAAAATCGGCTTTATAGACTGAAACTCTTTCAATTCCATTTAAAGTTAAAATTTCATCTTCACCTTGAACTTTTTTTGATCGTCCACGATTTTCATAAAAAATTTCATCAATTGTATTTATTGGTATATGTCCCAATACATTAAAAGATGCATATCCATTTACATTTGGAACAGGATTGAAATCAATTTTCCCATAAAAAGATTCCATGTGGTCATATCCCTGATATGAGGGGTAACTCTGTGTACCTTTAACTGCAGCTTCTGGTGTCGTAATATGATCACCACCTGTACTGATGGTTTCCATATTTACTCTTAATCCACTAAATCTGACTTTTTTTGTTCCTTCACCAATTAGAGATGCTTTATCACCTCTTGCTCTGATAACTGCATTCATTAATTCAATATTTGAAAAATAATCTTTTATAGATTCAAGAGTTCTTCCTTTTGTATAAGGATTTAGCTGGTGTACTTCTTTTAAGGCGTAGTAAGCTGCACGTGGATATAATTGATATAGTCCTCTTTCATTTGTAGGACCCTTGGCGCATATACCAAACCATTCTTCATTCATATTGTTTTCACCTTCTTCCAGATCTATTGGATAACCACCATTAGCCCATGAAGCGTTATTATCATGAATACTCAGGTTATCAGTCTGGCTATATTTCCACCAGCCATCACTAAACTGAAATGTAAAACCACCAATAGAATTACCAGTCTTGCCAATTCCGGAAGCATTTTCATAAATTTCTTCCCAGTTGCCTACCATATAATAAGCCTGAGATTTCTGATCTTCATCATTTTCAATGGCATTGAAGGCATCTGCACCGAACTCTGTAAACATTATAGGTTTATTTAGTTTGTCCTTAACAACCTGAAACATATCACCAAATGAAACACCACGGTATACATTCGTTCCGTAAATGTCAACATCCTTACATTCTTCTGCAATAACATCTATGAATAGTACATCACCATTACAAATTGCTACAGGGTGAGATGAATCAGATTCCTTAATTTTGAGAGCAGCATCATTCATGAGTTTATACATCGGTTTTCCACGCTTTTCACCAATATATTTTTTCTCTTCTTCATCATTAGGGAAATCCTCAGTTTCAGCACCAGCCCAGAAAAGGCCATAGTTATTTTCATTGCCCAGTAGGTACATCAATAAACCAGGTGTGTTGTTATATTCTTTTACTAATTTGTCCACTTCTGATAATAGAAATTCTTGTGTAGTGGGATCAGAGTAATCTGTAATGGGAGTCCATACACCATTAAGAGTTAGACCATAACGACCAAAAGAGTGATTAAGCATTGTATAAATACCATATTTTTCGTAAATGTACTTTATCCATTTTGGTTGAATGCCTGTATATTGCCGAATGACATTAACTCCCATGTTTTTTAACAGAGACATTTCTGAATCTAATGCTGATTTAATAATATCATCCGGTTGATTCCATAAACTATAGGAATAATTTGTACCAATAGGAAAATAATCCCAATTCATACCATTAATCATAAAATCTTTACCATTTACCTGAAGTCGCATACCTGTCTCATCTTTGACCACCTGAACATGATCTACACCTGCAGTAGCAACATTTACAGAAAAAAGAAGAAAAAGAATAATTATTCCTAACATGGATTGCATTAAATTCTTATGCTTCAATCTGTTTTGCATTAAATTCATAAAAGCCTCCCTCATTTTGTTAAAATTAGTTGTTTTTAGTTGATAATATTTTATTCAATTAAAAAAATAAACTCCCATCACTAAAAATTAATTTTTCGCAATTTTTATATAAAAGGAATATAGGTAGAAACTTCACATTGACCTTGAATTATAGTAACAAAATATGGGATTATTGTAACAATATTGAATAACCGTAACCTAAAAGATTCATAGCCAGAAGAACTCAAAGAAGCAAAATTGTTGAAATTAAAAGTTTAAGAGAATTTTTTAAATTAATTAAAAATTAAATTATTTTAATTTTAACAGCCTAAACCTTTTATTTTTAATACTATGAAGCCTACTTAATAAAATTCATGAATTACACCAGTCAAATCTAATAAATAAGTGATTATTACTTCAAAATTGCCGGGACTGCTTGAACTATAGTAACAAAATATGTAATTATAGTAACATTTAAAAAAAGACAAGAATATAAAACAATTCAAAAATCAAGTCAATTTCTTATTTCTATTTCTATAAATTTTAT
>JAOZSR010000032.1:0-16921 GCA_029939575.1 Fidelibacterota bacterium | reverse complement strand
TAAATTTTATTATAACGTTACAAGTAATATAAAAATAGAATAGAAACAAATTTGAATTTAATTAATTATTCTCTATATTTTTAAATAAATTGATTTATTTAATGTTAAATAAATAGTGATTAATTTTACTCTAAGTTTAGAATACTTGTTTTTATGAATACAAAACCACAAAATAAAATCCTTTTTTTCTTAATTCTAATTTTTTTATTCCGGGAATTTACATTCGCAGAAACATATAATAAAACTCAATTAGATAACAACTTGAATTTTATTAATTTAAACAATAAATATGATTTATCTCAATATCATATAAATTGCATTTTCCAGGATTCAAAGGGATTTTTGTGGGTTGGAACAACATCCGGTTTATGTAGATATGATGGTTCAAAATTTAATATTTACAAAAATAATCCGGAAAATCCTAATAGCCTGAGTGACAATTCAATACAAACAATTCACGAAGATTTCCAGGGCAATTTATGGATTGGAACAAAAAATGGAGGTATTAATAAATATAATCCTGTAAAGGAAAAATTTATTCGCTTTCAGTTTTTCCAAAATGATCCTGATTGTATCAATGATAATAATATTTCAGTAATTTTTGAAGATCATGCCCATAATTTGTGGGTCGGCACATCTAAGGGACTCGACAGATATTTACCGGGTAAAAATAGATTTGAACACTTTATTCATTCTGTAGAGGATACAAATAGTATTAGTTATGGATCTATTACTTCGATTATAGAAGACTCATTCAATAATCTCTGGATCGGTACTCATGGCGGTGGACTTAATCAACTTGTATGGAAAACTGATAATTCCAAGGACCTAAAATTTATTCATTATCAAACTAAACCCAATAATACAAGTATTTGCAATAATTATATAAGTGATCTTTTTTTGGATAAAGAGGAAAATCTTTGGATTGGGACGTCCAGAGGTTTGAACAAATTTAATCCTGTTACAAAACGTTTCAAATGGTTTTTCAATGATTCCAAAAACGATCAGACTCTTGATAATAATTCTATCAACTGTATTACTCAGGATTTTAATGGAAACTTATGGATTGGAACTTCAAAAGGATTAAACAGAATTAATCCGGATGATCAATCTGATTTTAAAAATGTTAATAGATTTTTTCAGGAAAAAATTGCTTATTCTTTTCCCGGAAATCAAGAAATATTATCATTAAATGTTGATAATAGTGGTGTATTATGGATTGGAACCCGATTCTCAGGTTTAAAGAAACTTATACCATTCAGAAAATTCAAACACACCTTAATCAACAACGAAAAAACTTTTAAATTTATGGCCAATATTGTTTGGGCACTTCATGAAGACAGAGATGGAATATTTCGGGTAGGCACCCACAGAGGTATATTTATTTTTGATAAAACAAAGAAAACATTTAAGGAATTTTCCTTATTTAGTACTTCTACAAAACGCTCTCCAATGATTTTTGATATTTTCGAAGATCACCTTGGAGATATTTGGTTTGGAACTTATAATAATGGATTATTCAGGCTTAATAAAAAAAATAACCGGATAATAAGATATCATTTTGATCCAAAAAATAAAAACAGTATAAGTCATAACACTATTAATTCAATTGCGGAAGATAATGAAGGTAATCTATGGTTTTCAACTAAAGGTGGTCTTAATAAATATATCCGAAACCAGGAGAAATTTATAAAATTTAAGCATAATCCGTCAAATCCCAAAAGTCTGTGCAGTAATTTATTAACTGATATTCTAATTGATAAATCAAATAATATTTGGATTGGAAGCGAAGGTAGTGGACTTGATAAAATCTCTATTGCTCAGACAATTAAAAAAGACCCGGAATTTGAACATTATCACAATACGGACTCAACCAATTGTTTAAAAGGTAATTATGTTTCTACAATTTATGAAGACAGAGACGGAGATATTTGGGTAGGAACTAACGAAGGAGGTCTAAATAAATATAATCCCAATAAAAACAATTTTTCCTATTATATTGAAAAACACGGCCTTCCTGATAATGTCATAAACAGTATTATTGAAGACCTCCAGGGAAATATCTGGTTAAGTACAGAAACAGGGTTAACAAAATTTAATAAAGAGTTGGAAAACTTTAAAAATTATGATAAAACTGACGGTCTCTATAAAAATGGTTACAATAGTAAAACTTGTTTCCGCGATAGCCAGGGTAAATTGTATTTTGGTTCAAATTGTGGCTTTACCAGTTTTTTCCCTTCAGAAATACAGGATAATCCAATTGCCCCAAAAATCGAATTAATTGATTTTCAAATATTTAACGAATCAATAGTCCCGGGAAAAAAATATAACAACAGAGTAATTCTCGATAAATCTATATCCTATACAAAATCTATTAATCTTGAATATCGAGAGAATCTGATTTCCTTTGAATTTTCAATTCTTCATTTTGTATCATCTGACAAAAATAAGTATGCTTATATGCTTGATGGCCTGGAAAAAAGATGGAATTATTCTTCTAAAGGTCGAAAAATAACTTATACCCAAATTCCACCCGGTGATTTTACATTATTAATTAAAGCTGCAAATAATGACGGTACATGGAATAAAAACTATCTTTCTTTGGATATTCATGTTTCACCTCCATTCTGGCTTACAAAATGGTTTATTACATCAGTCATTATTCTTATTCTTGCAGGTATTTATCTCATATTTCAGGTCCGCCTTAAGAGAATTAATGAGAAAAAGAATATCCTGGAAAAACAGGTTGTAGAAAAAAACAAGGCTGCAGAATCACTTCAGGAAGCACTTCACCAGGTTGAGGATTTAAAAAACAGGCTGGAAGCCGAAAATATCTATTTACAGAATGAAATAAAACTTAACCACAATTTTTCTAATATAATTACCCAGAGTCCGGTTCTAAAAATAATTCTGGAACAGATCGAACAAGTAGCAGAAACAACCTCAACCGTGCTTATTACAGGGGAATCAGGTACCGGGAAAGAACTTTTAGCCCGCGCCATACACGATATCAGTTCCAGGAAAAAACGCACATTAGTAAAAGTCGATTGTGCTTCACTACCGCCGACTCTGATTGAAAGTGAACTTTTTGGTCATGAAAAAGGAGCATTTACCGGAGCTTTAACAAGGAAAATAGGACGTTTTGAGTTAGCTGATAAAGGTACAATTTTTCTTGATGAAATTGGCGAACTTCCGTTAAAATTGCAGCAAAAACTTTTACGAGTACTTCAGGATGGTGAATTCGAACGCCTCGGTGATACCAAAACCCAGAAAATAGACGTTAGAATTCTTGCCGCCACTAACAGAAATTTAAAAGAGGAAATGGAAAATGGAAAATTCAGAGAAGATCTTTTTTATAGATTAAATGTATTTCCAATCCACACACCTCCATTAAGGGAAAGAAAAGAAGATATTCCCTTACTTGTCACATATTTTGTTGAAAAATATACTGCCAAATTGGGGAAAAAAATAAATAATATACCTCAAAGTGTAATTGATGAACTTGAAAAATATAATTGGCCAGGAAATATTCGTGAACTGGAAAATATTATCCAAAGAGCAATTATTGTAAGTCCGGAAACAAAACTACAATTAGGCAAATGGTTCCCCAAAAACGACAATAAAACACTGCTAAATAATACTGAATCACTAGAAGAAATTCAAAAAAAACATATTATTAGCATATTGGAACAGACAAACTGGAAAGTAAGTGGAGAAAATGGAGCCGCCAAACTTTTGCATATCAACTCAAAAACTCTTTATTCAAAAATGAAAAAATTAAATATTTATAAACCATAAACCTGACAGAATATTTTTTTAAATTATTTTTCCTAAATAACATTTAAAAAAAAAGTGAAAATATTTCCCCCCAAAATATGACTATTTTTCCTAATCTATCATATTTTGTAAAATCACCAGACAAAAATTATTTTTTGAATTATTTTTTTTATTAGAGCAGAATATAATGTTTAATGTAATTTGTTTAGAAAAAACATAACTCGCGGCATAGATATTGCTTCTTTTATAGACGTTATTTAAAAGAATGAAATTAAGATACACAAAATATCCCCTCCCCTTCCCTGAATGTGCCGTAATATCCCTCACTATCCCCTCTAAAAAATGTTCAGGGAAGGTACCTCTCTAATTATGAAAACGATCGTTCCCCTAACGATCGTTTTTGCTTTTACAGGCTTTATTATTTTTTATAAAGATTCGTCAAAATGTCCGGATTGCCACATTTACGATCCAAACTTATTATTTTGAAATAAACCTTCTGAAAGTTAAAAGCGATATTGACAGAACAACTAATGATATTGTAGCCAATGATAACAAATCTTTATAGAAATATTCAATACCATTACCTTTTAGAAATATCTCCCTGATAATTTCAATCAAATATCTTACCGGATTGATATCTGCCAAAAATTTTAAACCTACTGGAATATTTGCAACAGGTGTGAATAATCCTGATAGCAGGATAAAAACCATCATTGAAAACCATGAGAAAAATAATGCCTGTTGGATAGTTGCGGATAAAGTTGAAATTAATAAAGCATAAGATAATAGAGCAGTCAAAAATATTATAGATGCCAAAAACATATATGCTAAATTTCCTTTTATTGGAATATTGAACCATAATATCACCAATGCTAATCCATAAAGCATATTAATAATTCCTACAACTCCAAAAGGCAAGGCCTTTCCAATATAGATTTCCAAAGGAGTTAACCTGGATATCAAAATTGTATCCATAGTTTGTTGCTCTTTTTCTCTCACAATTGATACAGAAGTAAAAAATAAGGCTAACACCGTTAACATGAGCGCTACAATCCCCGGCCCCATAAAATTAATACTCTCCAATTCAGGGTTAAAACGGATTAGGGTATTTGCCTCAACCGGCATTTCCATGCCATTTTTCTCAAGATTCTCAACCAAATATTTCTTAATAATTCCGTTAAAATATCCGGCAGCAATTGCAGAAGTATTGGAATTAACACCATCCATTAATATCTGAATCTCAGGAAATTTTTTAGTTTTTTTTGAATCGCGAAAAATAATAATAGATTTCGAATCACCTTTTTTCAAAATTTCCAAAGTATTTTGTGGTTCATTATATATATTTTTTACATTAAATAAAGGCGTGGAACATATTCTCCTTACGATATGTGAGGAGGATTGATTTTGTGCAAGATCAATAATTGTTACCGGAATATTTTCCACATCTGTAGTAACCACATAGCCTAATAAAATAACCTGGATTATAGGTGCAATAAAAATTAAAGGCATTAGTTCCTTTTGACGAAATAATTCCAGGAATTCTTTTTTTATGAGATATAATAATCTCATCTTATTTTTCTCCGTAATTTTTGAAATTTTTTACTCGCAATTGTTAATAGCAGGATACTAATTCCCAATAATACTGCTCCCTCAAAATAAAAATGCTGCATTTCACTACCTTTCAGGATTATTCCCCGCACAATTTTCAGAAAATACGTTGCCGGGATTACATAAGAAACTTTTCGTAAAACAAACCCCATTGAATCAAGGGGGAAAATAAATCCGGAAAGCATTAATGAAGGTAGCAGAGTAATCAGAAGCGTAGCGAACATGGCTGCACTTTGAGATTCTGAAATTGTTGATATCAATATTCCTAATGCCAAACCGGACATTATATATACTAAAGCAAATAAATACAAAGTTATGACATTTCCCCTGAAAGGAATTAAAAACCAAAACCGGGCTAAAAGTAATATAAAGGTACAGTTCAATAAAGCCACAAAAATATATGGAATAGTTTTCCCTAAAATGATCTCATAAGAACGCAAAGGAGAAATGAATAATAATTCGATTGAGCCAGACTCTTTTTCCCGGGCCACACTGACAGAAGTCAACATTGCTGAGGTCATTAATAATAGCAAAGCCAACAAGCCAGGAATAAAGAAAAAAGCGCTTTTCCCTTCAGGATTGAAATAAATTTTCGTATTCACATCAATCATCTTTTCCATTTTGAAAATATCTGCTATAAAATCGAATATAATCAATTCATTATATTGATAAATCAAATTAGCAATATTTGAATCACTTCCATCAATAATTACTCCAATATTTGCTTTTTGATTAGAATTTATTTTATGTGAAAAATCTGATGGTATTATTATAAGTTCATCCAAAATTCCGGATCGCAACAAATCATTACCACCTTTAAGAGGGTCTGCATATTTATATTTCAGGTTAGTTATTTCAAAATAATCATTATTTGCAAACTTTTTGATCAATTCTTTTGAATATTGACAATCACTATAATCAATAATTCCGGTAGATACAATATCCAAATCAAAATTGATAGCGTATCCAAAAATAAACATCAGTACAACTGGCATTATAATTACAATCGTCAGACTCATCGGGTCTCTTAATATATGCGCAAATTCTTTTTGAATAACAGCTTTAAGTCTTATCATAATTTTCTATTGCCTCTTTAAATAACAATTCAATATTTTTGACATTATGACTATTCTTAAGATATTCCGGTTCACCTTGTAAAATGATATCTCCTTTATGAATAATAATAATCCTATCGGCATATTCGGCTTCGTCAAGATTATGAGTGCTTACCAATAAAGTTTTACCACGAACTTTTAACCTATATATCTCTTCCCAAAATTTTCTTCTGTTTTCAGGATCAACTCCGGATGTAGGTTCATCCAGAAATATCAATTCAGGATCATTAAGCAAACATACAAACAAGGCAATTTGTTGTTTAATTCCAGGCGGCATATCCCCTATTTTCATTTTAAGATTTGATTCAGGAATTTCTGTCTTAATTTCTTCAATTTTTCTTAGGATTTCTGCTTTGGATAATCCGGAAATACCACCAAAAAATGTTATATTTTCCAGACCTGTTAATGTTGGGTAGAGAGAAAATTTCTGCGACATATAGCCGGTAATTGTTTTTACTTTTTTTCGTTCCTTTACTGCATCCATTCCTTTGATAAAAACATTGCCCGAAGATATTTTCAGTAAACCTGTTATCATTTTGATTGTGGTTGTTTTTCCTGCGCCATTAGGACCCAAAAACCCCAGAATTTCACCTTTTTTAATATTGAAATTAATATTATTTACTGCGGTAAATTTCCCAAATTTTCGGCAGAGATTTTTTACTTCAATAACACTATCCATTCCTATTTTCCTGTCTTTCATAATATATAAAAATGTCTTCCAGTCCCGGCTCTACCTGACTCATATTCCTGATCGGAATGTCTTCCGGAAAAGACATACCATCTTCTTCAATAAACACAAGATATTTTCCACGAATAAATATTGAATTTTTCAAAACAGAATTTTTTTTAATTTCCTGCAAGGTATCAAAAATATTTTTCTCTGGCAAAATTTTGTATATTTTTGCCGGGAACTCCTGCTTTAATCTCAGCATATTATTATTTTTCAAAATCTTACCCTCTTTGAGAAAAATAACAAAATCGCCTTTTTCAGCCTCCTCCATATAAGGTGTTGAAATAATAATAGTCTTGCCTTCATTTTTTAAATCTTCAATAATGGAAAAAAATTCTATTCTTGACAAAGGATCAACTCCGGTAGTAGGTTCATCAAGAATAATAAGTTGTGGCGAGGAAAGTAAAATTGTAGAAAGAGCCAGCTTTTGTTTCATACCACCGGAAAGCGCTCCTGCTCTGCGTTTTCTAAATTGCGCCATTCCTGTTTTTTCCAGCAAACGTGACTTCAAATTTTCTCGTCTTGATTTTTCTACCCCATAAATATCAGCAAAAAAATTCATATTTTCTTCCACTGATAAATCAGGATATAGAGAAAATTTTTCCGGCATATACCCTGTGACCTTATTGAGATTTGAAAAATCTGGTTTTACGGCTTCTGCATTAATAAAAATTTCACCGGTATCTCTTTTTATTAGTCCTACAATTATTTTAAAAATTGTCGATTTTCCGGCCCCATCTGCACCGGCAAGAATAGTAATACTTGATTTTTGCAGCTCAAAAGACACAGATTTTACAGCTTCAATTGAATTAAATTGTTTTGATATATTTTTAACTTTTAACATTTTATCATTCTATTTAAAATTCTACAGTTACAGGCATACCAACTTTTAATACATCAATATTTTTTTTAGATAGTTGAATTTTAACAGGATATAAAAGGGATTTCCGTTCTTGCTCAGATACTATATATTTAGGTGAAAATTCTGCCTTTTTACCAAATTTAATAATTTTCCCCTGGATTTCCTGATTTTCCAAACCATCAATAAATATATTTACAGTCTGGTTTATTACCAGTTTACTCATTTCACCTTCTTCTAAAAAAACTTCTACAAACAGACTGTTAATATCTAAAATATCAGCTAAATTGTCCCTGGGAAAAATTGTTTCTCCCACAATATTATAAGATTCTAAAACTATACCCGAAATTGGTGAAATCAGCACATGATCTTCCAATAACAATGTGAAATATCTATTTTTATTTTGAATTTTCTTCTGGGTTAATTTCAACACTGACAGTTGTTTGGTAATATCATATTTAGTTGTTTTTGCCTCCAGAAGTTTTAATTTCATCGATTCAAATTTTTCACCGGATACAGCGGCATCCTTATTTAATCTTTGAAAACGAGCAGTCTGAATTTCGAGATAATCAATTCTGGCTTTAGATAGTTTTAATTTCTCTTTTAGCCTTTGCTTATTAATTTCTATTTCCTGTTCCTGTATCCTTAATTCTTCCAGATTATTCAATATTTTTTCACAATTAATTTTAACCAGGGTGTCACCTTTATTTACATCCTGACCTTCCACAAAATTTATATTATTTATTTTGCCATTTATCATTGATTTTATTTCAATAATATCGCCATCTATTACTCCGGCAGCCCTAATTTTTCCCTGATCATTTTTGGCACAACCTGTTATGATTAATAACATTGACAGTGTAACTAATATTGATTTTTTCATTAATAACCTCATTTTTATTTCCCTCTATTACTAACTTTTCCCGATTAATGTATTAATTAAAACATTTATAATTTGTATCTGATATTTGACTTCACTTTGCATATTTTCATACTTCTGTTTGTTAGTAAGTACTGCCAAAAAGTCAATATGAGAAATTTGCTGTTCTCTGTATAAATTCTCCTTGATCTTAATATCCTGATTGGCATAATCAAGCATTTTTTCTATATGCGACAATTTATTCACCAAATTTTCTTTTGTTGAAAAACATTGCTTCACCTTCTCCTCGATTTCATCTACAAATCCATTTTTTTTATTTTCCACTTTCTTTAACTGGTTATCCTGAATTGCTAATTTCTCTTTTTTCATTTTCCAGTCAAATACAGGAATTGAAACATTGACTCCTGCCTGTAAATAAATCGCCCATTCATCTTTAAAATAATTAATTCCCGGTTTTCCATAATGAACTTCTGTAAAGCCACCAACCTGTGGCTTATAACCTGCATCAATTATCTTCTTCTGAATTTTCAATAATTCTTTATTATACTCTATTTCTTTTAAAATCGGATGATTATTTTTAAATAGTTCCAAAGCTTCGTTTTCAGTAAAACATTTTTCCGAATAATTAGATTCAATCAGCTTTTCATCATAATCACAAAGAGTCTTAAAATGAATTCTCTCTTTATGAATTTCATTATTTATATCATCAATTTGTATCTTAAGTTCTTCAATTTTTTGCTTTGTTTCCAATAGATCTGACGGTTTAATCAAGTCCTCATTGGATAGTTTTTCTAATTTCTGTTTATGCAAATTTAATTGATCTAATAGTTGTGTAATAGTTTGTTTTTTTTGCTTTAAAACCCTAATTGTAAAATAGGATTTTTTTATCTGTCCGGAATATTCTACCTGAGTTACTTTGGTTTTACTTTTTTGAGAAGCCCCCAGAATCTGTTGCATTTTTAATTTATATGTAAGCAAACCACCTGTATAAATTGGCTGGTATACTGAAAATTTCAAATCATAATTATTGAGAGAACCAATTTCCTTTGATATTCCGGGAAATGGTCCGGCAGCAGGAATCTCCATTTCCATTTTTTGAGATCGAAAGGAATACGCTCCACCAAATTTTAGAGAAAAACGTTTTGCCTTTTCTGCTAAATTTTGTTGATGATAAATATTAATTTCATCCAACTTTCTATTCATCATTTCAGTACTCTTTTGCAATCCTTTTTCAATAGCTGTTTCAAGGGAAATTTTTTCCTGCCCATATGCCATTGAGATTAAAATAATTACTATCAATATTTTCTTAAACATATTCCCACCTGTATTCCTTAAAATGATCAAATTAATTATTATTTTCTGAAAAATTTCTCAATAATTCATATACTATTTTCAAGCCAGCATACCATTTTTTAAAAGATTTTCAATACTTTTTATGCGACTTTTATAAAATTCATCTTCAGTTACCGTTTCTATTTCAAAAAATTTACTTGCCACAGGTTTTGCAATAAAAGAAAAAACACATACAGAAACCATGTTAATGAAAAAATTGATCGGATCAGATTCAGTTATTAATCCTCTATCATACCAATCATTTACTTTATCTTTCAGAAGTTTTGGTGTATCCAGATTTAGATTTTTAAAATTATTTTTCACCATTTCAACCAGCGACTCTCCATTAAAAAAAAATTCCCTTATTATTAAAGAATAAAAATCCCTGTTTTTCATAAAAAAGGGAATTACATATTTCGGTATTTTCTCAAAAAATTCTGAAGGACCTATATCCAGAGTAAATATTTTATTTAATTCCTTAAAATAATTCGAAAATACATAAGATATTACACTGGAATACAGGTTTGATTTCGAATTAAAATAATAAAAAAGCATTGCTTTGTTTACAGATGCGGTCCTGGCAATACTTTCCATTCTGGCTCCTTCAAGACCTTTAAGAGAAAACTCTTTGAGAGCAGCTGAGATAATTTTTTCTTTAGAATTTTGTTCTTTCATTTTCCAACCAACCATTTAGTTTAACCAACTGATTAATATAATTAACAAGTTTACACAAATCAAGTTTTTTTATTCTATCTATCTCTACCGAAAAATTTCCTTTGCTTTATTGAAAGCAAAATTCCAAATTGTAACCGGAAAAAATTTAAATATTTGATAAGGATTACTAATGGAAATTTCAAAAGTAATAAATAGTTTGGATTGGTTAAGAGACGAAATTATTGGCAGAAATATTCCCATAGAAACTCCCTTTGGAACAAGACCTCTTGTATATGCAGACTATACAGCAAGTGGCCGAAGCGTAAAATTCATAGAGAATTATCTCCAATATCTTCTTCAATTCTATGCCAACACCCATACAGAAGATGATTTTACCGGCAAAACTATGACCAGGATTTTCCATGAATCCGAGATAAAAATCAAAAGATTTGTAAATGCCGGCACTAAAGGAAAAATTATTTTTACCGGAACAGGTGCAACTGGTGGAATCACAAGATTACTCCAAATTCTTGGCCTGTTTTGGTCTCCAGCCACAGAAGAACGAATTATGAATTTTTTACAATTTTGCAAAAAAGATAATATTCATAATAAATGTAATGAATCTTTATTAAGACATGTAAATGAAAATCGCCCGATCGTGTTTGTTGGACCTTACGAACACCATTCCAATGAAATTATATGGCGACATACTTTTTGTGATATTATTGAGATACCTCTAAATAAAAAAGGTTATCTGGACCTAAATGCACTTGAGAAAAATGTTTCTGATCCAAAATATAAAACCAGGACAAAAATTGGCTCTTTTTCTGCTGCATCTAATGTATCAGGCATAAAAACCCCAACCTATGAAGTATCTCGTATTTTACATAAACACAATGCGATAGCCTGTTTTGATTTTGCTGCATGTGCACCTTATGTTACAATTGATATGAATAAAGATGAAGAAAGTTATTATGATGCAATTTTTCTTTCACCTCATAAATTTCTGGGTGGCCCCGGAAGCTCGGGCTTACTAATTTTTAATGAAAATATTTACAAAAAAAACCTTCCCCCATCAATTTCAGCCGGCGGAACTGTTGATTATGTCAACGATGATACTGAAACCTATATTGAGGATATTGAAACCCGGGAAAAACCCGGAACACCCGGAATTATTCAGGCTATAAAAGTTGCGCTGGCCTTTGAACTAAAAAACAAAATCTCTTTAGAAAAAATTGATCTGTTGGAAAATTATTTTTTAAGAAAATTTTATAATGAATTTAAGCAATGTAATGAGGTAATTTTTTATGGACCAACTGATTACGAAAAGAAAATCAACATTATTCCATTTAATATCAAGCATGAAGACAGAATTTTTCATCCAAAATTTATAACAAAATTACTAAATGATCTATTTGGAATTCAAACCAGGGCAGGGTGTTCATGCGCCGGACCATATGGCCACAGGCTACTTGGTATAGATAAAGAAAAATCAAAGCAATATAACAAAATCATTAGTGAAAAAGGTTATTCAGGTCTAAAACCCGGTTGGGTTAGATTAAATCTGCATTATGCTATTTCCCAGGATGAATCAAATTATTTGATATCAGCCTTAAAATATATAATTCAAAATGCCTATAAATTTCTTCAGGTTTATGAATTCAATTTTAAAACTGGTGAATGGAAGTGTCAACTATCACCAAAAAAATCCCATGTAACCAGAATAGATATTGAAAAAATATTAGCCATGGAAACTACCTGGCAGAATCCAATAAATAATTTAATGGAGGTTTTGCCAAAATATATTAAAGAATCTGAAGAGTTAATTAATAAGGAAAAAAACAATTCAGATTATCAAAAATTCGAAGATAATATTGAAAAATTAAGTTTCTTTTACGTAAAAAATTCAAGGCAATAGCAGATTATTATTTTTAATTTTTTCATCTTATAAATCTGCCATCTATATAACTTTGCCTGCTTATGCATTCTTTAATTTATATTCATCCCATTTCCGCATGATAAAATTAAAACAGCGAAATATTGCTATACCCAGGATATATCCCAATAAAGCACCAAACAAAATATCTCCGGGATAATGAAGTCCTAAATAAATCCTGCTATAGGATACAACAGTTGCCCATGAGAACAATACCCATGAAAAATATTTTTTCTTGAATAGCAGGGATATATAAGTTGCTGCAGCAAATGTATTTGCAGCATGGGAAGATACGAACCCAAATCTCCCTCCGTGTTTATTATTTACCAAATGAATAATATCCTTCAGATCCGGATTATGAGATGGTCGAAAACGCTGAAAAACATTTTTAAACCAATGAACTGAAATTTGATCACTTAAGGTAATTAAAATTGCCATACAAAATATTGCCAAAATGGCTTTCCAGCGATATTTATAAATAATCAAACCAATAAGAAAAAGATAGAGTGGTACCCATTCCTTTTTTCCACTTATCCACCACATTATTTGATCCCATAAAGGAGAATTAATTTTATTTAAAAAGACAAACAATCCGACATCAATATTATTCAAAAATTCCAACATAATTTCCCTATTCTCTATATCTAAATATTTAACCAATAATCATGGAAAAATAAGTTTAGAATAATAAAAATGAAAGCATAATCTTTAAGAAGTCTTAATAAGATTTTAGAATATAAACAGTTAGACAGAAGATAAAATACTTTTAGCTACAAAAAAATCAAACTTATTCATTGGGAAAATTAATTTACTGGTTTAATTTATGAAAAACATGAGGCTGGAAAATGAATTTTGGATTATATGAAATTATTATTTTTACAATTGGTGCTATTTTCGGTGGAGCATCTTACTATTTTATCAACAGAAATAAGATAAAAAATATGGCTGCCAATATCTCAAAAAGTGAAGATATTTTTCTGCAAAACGAGAATTTAAAAAATATCATAAATGATTTTAAAATTGTTGAAGCAAAACTTCAAAATGAAATAACAAATCTAAAAGAAAAAGAGAAATGGATTGAAAAAGCAGAAACTCAACTAAAAGATACTTTTGAAATATTAGCCATAAAGGCTCTCAAAAATAATTCTGAGACATTATCTGATCGAAACAGTGAAAAACTTGGCGAACTTTTTAAACAAATTAAAGGAGATTGGTCAACTCAAAATGAAAAATTAAAAAACCTGTTTGAGCCACTTGGAAAAGGACTTGATAAAATGGAGAAACAGGTCAATGATCTGGAGAAAAACAGGGAAGGCGCATATAAAGGACTTATGGAACAAATTTCAAATCTGGAAAAATCTCAATTTAGGTTGGAAAACGCTACTGTTAATTTAACTCAGGCTTTGAAATCATCCAGCACAAGAGGACGCTGGGGGGAAATTCAACTTCGCAGAATTGTGGAAATGGCAGGCCTGGTAAATCATGTTGATTTTGATGAACAGGCTTCAGGAGCCGATGGTCGCCCTGATATGATTATAAGATTACCCAAAGAAGGAATTATTCCGGTCGATTCCAAAGCGCCTATGAAATCCTATTTAGAATCAACAGAATCGGATTCAGAAAATGTCAGGAAAGAAAAAATGATTGAACATGCAAAATCAGTCCGAAATCATATGAAGAATCTTTCACAAAAAGCTTATTGGGAACAATTTAACGACCGAACTCCGGAATTTGTAACAATGGTGATTCCTTACGAGGGCGGCCTGAGTGCAGCTTTTGAATGTGATCCCAATTTGCTCGAAGACGCTCTCAAAAACAAAGTATTAATTGTTTCACCGGTTACTTTGCTGGCACTGTTAAAGGCGGTTTCTTTCGGATGGATGCAGCTTCATTTAGCTGAAAACGGCAGAAAAATAGCAGAACAGGGAATCCAATTATATAAACGACTATATACATTTACCGAGCATTTAGGGAAAATTGGTAAAAACCTAAAAGCAACAGTAAATAGCTATAACAGTTCGGTTGGTTCATTACAGAGCAGGATTTTTCCTGCAGCGGAAAAACTTAAAGAGTTAGGAGCAGACAACAAATCACTTCCTGAATTAAATATTATTGATGATAATATTCGAACTACGGAGCAATGACAAAGGTCACTCTATCTCTCCTAATTTACCCGATTGCTTTGCAAAGCAAATAATTCAAATTTCCCCGGTTTTAAGCCTTTGTAATTTTACAGCAATAAATTTTTCGGATGATTCCATTTAAAAAATTATTCTATCCGAAATTAATCCAATGAATTTTACATAAAAGATAATAGATTATGCACTATGATTGGAATGAAAATATTAGACAGATATATATTAAAAAAATTCTTGACCATCTTCTTATTTACAATGGTCGCATTTTTGGCAATTTTCCATGTGGTAGATGTAATAGAAAAAATTGATTATTTTCTAAAATCACAAATGACAATTACCCAAATTCTTATTTTTTATTACTATCAACTCCCATATTATATTGATTTGGCTATTCCTATGTCTCTTTTGCTGGCATCAGTATTTACAATTGGAATTTTGATTAAACATAACGAACTGGCTGCTATAAAATCCTCCGGTATCAGCATGTACAGAATAACCAGTCCGATTCTTATTTTAGGTTTTATCTCTGTCATTGGATTATTCTTCTTTGAGGATTATGTTTTAATTCCTTCGTCGAGAAAAAAGATAGAAATTGAAAAAAGGGATATGAAACGACATAGAAGGAATTCGAAAAAACTTTTTTCTAATATTACTTTCCAGGATTCTCCGCACAGAAATATTGTAATATCAAAATTCCGCTCTACAAATAATACAGCATATAATATTACTATCCAGGAAACTGCAAATAATAAATTAACACAAAGAATTGATGCAAAAAAAATGACCTGGAATTCAGAAAATCATAGTTGGAAATTAACTGATTTTAAAATAAGAAATTTCAATCAGGCAGGAGATGAAATTTCTTTTAAAATAACTCAGGATTCAACTTTTTATTTTAGATTAAAGCCTGAAGATATTTCAAATATAAACATAAAACCCGAAGAAATGAGATACTCAGAATTAAAAACATTTATTAAAAATCTCAAAGAAAGTGGTAATGATCCAACAAGATGGGAAGTAAATCTATATTACAAACTCGCTTTCCCAATGACCAATTTTATTGTAATTCTTTTTGGACTTCCATTAGCAGCGTTAAAACATCAGAAAAGCATTAGCTTTGGCGCTGGAATAAGCCTCCTGATAATTTTTCTATACTACGGTTTTGTTAAATTTGGTCAGGTTCTCGGTTTTAATGGTATCCTTTCACCGGGCATGGGGGCCTGGCTGGGAAATATTATTTTTCTATCTTGTGGCTTAATATTATTTCTAAGAATTCGGCAATAATGCTCCAATCTGCAATTTTAATTTAAATAATTGTTAAAAATTTAAGAATTGGCATTTGATATTCATAAATATCTTCTTTATTATTATTTAGAATGAATAATTGAAAGTGGAAATGTGAATTTGAAAACTTTAAACATACTAATAGCTGTAACAGTAATAATTTTTGTTTTTTCCTGTGGAAAAGATGATAATCCAGTTACTTACAAACCATTAAATATCGAAATAGAAATGGTTTACGTACAGGGTGGCACTTTTTTAATGGGCGATACTCTTGGTGATGGATCAATAAATGAAAAACCTGTTCATAAAGTCGAATTGTCCAGTTTTTATATTGGGAAATATGAAATTACTCAAAAAGAATGGAAAGCTATTAAAGGCTCGAATCCATCAAAAAACAAAGATGATGACCTGCCGGTAGAGCAGGTTAGTTGGATTGATGCTGTTACATTTTGCAATGAAATCAGTAGCAATGAAGGACTGGCGCTTTGTTATAATATCACTGATACTGTTGTGACCTGTGATTTTTCAGCCAATGGATATAGACTTCCTACTGAAGCAGAATGGGAATTTGCCGCTAAAGGCGGAATATTTAGCCTGGGATATAAATA
>JAOZSR010000178.1 GCA_029939575.1 Fidelibacterota bacterium | reverse complement strand
AGAATAACAGCAAGAACTCTTCGATGAATTTTAGATTATTCAACTTTTTAAACTCCTAATGATATAGATTATTTATCCAACTAAAACCAAACAAATGTAATCGTATGATTTATTATCTTCCTCTTGCTGAAACAAGAGGTTATTATTTTTTTACAATAAAAATAAAATATTTTCTTTTTATAAGGAAACGAAGAATCCCCCCTTATCCAGAATAGCGCAAACTGAAATCATGAACAGTTGTTACAAATGTACAGGATACTCTTCGTTCGTACCTCACTCAGAGTGACAACCCTATTACGAATTTATCAATTGTTTATTCTCAAGTTACCGATGAATTATTTTTTTTCAAATTTTCTCTTGACAAAGCAAAAAAGTCATTGTATTTTTTGATTGACCGGCTGGTCGGTCAATCAAAAAAAATGGAGATTACTTAATGACCCCTTTACCAAAAGACCTCAAGAAAAAAGAAAAAATTATTCAGGCTGCGATGGCAGTCTTTGCCAGAGATGGTCTGGCAAAAGGAACAATTGCATCAATTGCAAAAAAAGCTAATATCGGCAAAGGAACAGTATATGAATATTTTCAAAATAAAAATACTCTTTTTGAACATATTATATATGATGTTTTTAAAAAATTGCTGGTAGGATACACAGAAGTAGCAGATTCTTCGATGAAACCAATAGAAAAACTTAACTACTTTATTGATTACTCTTATGATTATTTGGATCAATTAATCAAAGATGACCAAAATAATCAAATGTTGATCCTGACCGAAATCCTAATTTTTTCAATGCGTGATGTTTTACATGGAAAATCAGAAATATCATTATCAAAAATATTCAGAGAATTATTTGAAACCCTATCACCGGTTTTGGAAGATGGGATCAAATCCGGAGATTTTATTCCTATGGATGTTAAATATTTTAGTTTTCTTTTTTTTGCATCTCTCGATGGTCTTGGTCTTCATTTTTATTTACAGGAAGGATATTATGATTCAAATAAATTGAAAGAATATACTAAACAATTCTTCGTAAACGGAATATTAAACAAGAGAGGTGAAAAATGAAGAAAACACTATTATTATGTATGCTCTTAATTTCTGTTACTTTAGCTGCAGATCCAACAGGAGTAGAATTATTGGATAAAATAATTAACCTGATGAATCCGGAAAATGCACAGGGAATTATGAAGCAGACAATAGTTACAACTTCCGGAAAAACCAGGACACTGGAATATCAGACTTATGCCGGGTCAAAAGGGAAAAACTCCTTAATGCGCTATCTTTCACCATCTCGGGTCAAAGGAAACGCTATGTTGATGACTGACTATGTTGATAATATTTGGATGTTTAACAAAAGAACAAAGCGAGTCAGAAAACTGGCTTCCCATGCTAAAAAACAAAAATTTGAGGGATCAGATTTTACATATGAAGATATGGGAGCAGGAGATGTCTGGAAAAAAGATTTTTCACCTAAAAAAATTGGCTTTGATAAAAACAATTATGGAAAATGTCTAAAACTTGAATTAAAAGCAACTAATGATGATATATCCTATTCAAGAATTGTTTGTTGGCTAAGACAGGAAGACTTTTTCCCTGTTCAATTTGATTATTACGATAAGAACAAGCGAAAAATCAAAACTTTATTCATGGAAAATATCAAAACCGTTGAAGGATTTGTAACTCCCATGAAAATGACCATGAAAAATTTGGTAGATAATACAGAGACTTCAATGGAATATTTAGATATTACTTATGATGTAACTTATGATAAAGATTTCTTTACAGAAAGAAATCTAAAGAGATAAAGGGTTATATAACATGAACTTAATGAAAAAATCTTATTTTATCATCATCCTTACAATTTCATTAGTTGCCGGTCTTTTTGCGGAAACTGATTTTTACGGCTATTTTGAAGGTGAAGCAGATCTGATAAAAATGGAAGATACCCAAATATATTTTGGATACAACAAATTCAGACTCGACCTGAATTCCTTCCCCTCAGATAATATTACAATTGGAGCTAATGTTATTTTTAAACATTTTGATGGAACTACCTTAATGAATTTTATGGATTTTGTAGATAAAAGCTATTACCCTGTTTTTCCTAATAATTTAGGTGGCCTTGATACTCTGTCATATTTCCCTTATGAACTAGCTGATACTTTATTTCTGGATAATATTTACCTGGAATTTCATCATCAGTTATTTGATTTAACTCTGGGAAGGCAACAACTTCCGTCTGGCGTTGGTTACACCTGGAATCCAACTGATATATTTAACCAAAAAGATATGATGGATCCAACTTATGAAAACCAGGGCATTGATGCTATCCAGATTCAAATTCCCTACAAATCCTTATTCACATTCAGAGGAATTCTTCAACCAGAAAACAAGTGGAAAAGAACTACCCAATATTATGAAATAAAATCATTGCTTGGCAATTTTGATATTTCGCTTTTATATGCTCAGCAAATTGATATGTCAACTGACCAATTTTTCCAGGCAAATTATTTTAAAAGGAAAATGGGTGGATTTAATGCCGAGGGAGATCTTTTCGGATTTGGAGTTAGGACGGAAATTGCAATAAACGAAATTGATAATGACACTGACAACCTGAAATATGAATATATCATAGGTGGTGATTACACTTTTGAGAACTCCCTTTATACAATGGTAGAATATTATCATAATGACTTTGGTGTAAAAGCGGAGGAAACTACCTTTTTTGATTATACTGCATTTTTTTCATGGGAACGAAAGAGTCTGAATCAGAATTATCTGTTTGGAATGGCAATGTATCCTATTACTGACCTTATTGATGGTGCATTTTTTGGTATTTATAATTTTGACGATCAGAGTATTGTAATCAACCCCCAGATCGTGTATAGAATTTACCAGGATGTGGAATTGACATTCATGGGAAATTTGTTCTTTGGAGAAGAGAGTGATGAATTTGGATATCAGGATATAGGTGGCAGAATTCGTCTAAGAGCTTATTTTTAAATATAACATTGGCTAAGCGAACTAATGAGACAAATAAAGCGAATAAATTTTATATAAAACCGGAGTGAAAAATGAGAGAAAAACTATTGGCAAAACTGGGATATCTGGCAGGAGAAAAAACCTGGTGGATGTTGGGATTTATCATAATTGCCA
>JAOZSR010000098.1 GCA_029939575.1 Fidelibacterota bacterium | reverse complement strand
ATAATTTAAGAAAAATTATAGAAAAATTGAAATTTGTCGAAAGTTCCTAGAAAATAGAAAAAATTGAAAAAAAATTGAAAAAATTGAAAAAAGTGAAAAAATTGAAAAAATTGAAAAAAATGAAAAAAAATGAAATTAAAAAATAACAGGTTGTTCATATGAAAATACAATTGTAATATTTCCACCATTTAAAGGAATAATATTTTTTCCATCATCAAAACTAACTTGAATATCCATATTTTTAATAGTATCATTCTTAACTATGAAATAATTTGCTCCCTGATTTGTATAAGTTTCAATATCTCCAAAAACTCCATTAACAGGTAAATTAAAAACAACACTATCAGTATATTTTCCTGTATTAAAATTAGCTTCACCTAAATTATTACTACTAATTACAATACTTTCTGAATAATTCAAATTAATTACATTATCAGATTGATGAGAAACAGCTGAATTAGTAACAACTTTATCAAAACCTAATGTAGATGCAGCATTACTTGTATTAAAAATCATTTGAAAAGGTAATGTTGAAGTAAATGTAAATTTTGCGAATTTATCATCAAAAATACAAGTATAAGTTCTACTAGATGCTGCATTCATTATATTAACCATTTCTACTGCTAATTCATCAGGAGTATAATTTCCTTCACTAATAGTAACATTATAAACAGCAGTATCATAAAATGAAAAATTATCATTAATTCCACTCATTATAGTATACCAAGTATGAGCAATTGAAATAGATTCAATGTATAATTTTGTAATTGGACCAATCGAATCCTTAAACACCATTGAAAAATTTGATGTAGATCCTTTATCTCTATTTTTTGAAGAAATAATAAATCTCTGCATTATATAATATTTAAATAAAATAAAAATGGGAAATACATTAGTGAAAGAAACTGCAAAAACAACAAGAGTAATTTCAGAAACAACAAGAACTGGATTCGAAGAAACTGGTCAATCTGCTAGAACTATTGCAAAAGAAACTGGTGAATCTACTAGAACCATTGCATCAGAAACAGGATTAACAACAAGAGTTGGAATTCAAGAAACAGGATTAACAGCAAGAGTTGGAATTCAAGAAACTGGACTAACAACAAGAACAGGATTAATTCAAACTGGTATGACTGTGAGAAATATAGCAACTGAAACAGCAGAAACAGCAAGAATTGGTGAAATTCAATTAGGAGAAACAGCTAGAGTTATTGCAAAAGAAACAGGAAAAACAGTTAGATTTCCATGGATGATTGGAGGTTTAGTTGGAGGAACATTAGTAGCATCATTAGCATATGTAATTACTCAAACAGTCCCAGAAGTTGTAGAAAATATTACCACAGCTGAAACAAAAAATGTACAAAGTATTGAAAATCTATTAACAAAAAGACCAGAATTAGTGAAAGAAGTTGGTGAAATTGTATCAGAAATTGTCGATATCGTTCCTACAAAAAGTGTAACTAAAATCGCAAATAAATTATCAGATAAATTATAATTATTTTTTTTAATTTTCAGAATATATAAAATGTCACAATTAAATACAGTTATTAAAAGTTATAATGAATCAAAGCATTTGGCTAAAGGTTCAATCATTGCAGATCCTTTTGAACAAGATAAACACAAAAGATTACCATATCCAATTATGGTTAACAAAGTAGAAATCAGTGGAGACAGAGTACCAGATATCACAAATAGTTCATCAGCAGCAAGAAAAGTTACATGGGATTTACCAACAGATATGAGAATTACTAGAATTGCAGTAAAAGCAACTTATACTCAAACAGGAACAGAAGAATATAGAGATCATTTGGGAATTGGTTCAATGGAAAAAATTGAAATGTTAGTTGGAGGACAAACAAAATTAGATTTCGCTAATCCAAGAGCTTCAATTTTATGGGGATTAAATAAGGTTAAACAATCAAATACCAGACACACATTATTGAAAATGTATAATGGTTATGATGCAGATTCAACAGCAGCAGATATTAATGTTGTTAGTTGGTTACCACTTCCTTGGGATCCATTGGTTGCACCAGGAGCATTACCATTAGTTACTGATAAACTTAAACAACCAAAATTAAGAATTACATTCAAAGCAAATTCAGATATTTTAAAAGCAACAGCAACTGGAGGTTCAATTTCAGTAGTATCATTATTGGTTTACGGTTATATCATTCCTCAAACAGATGCAGGTTATAAGGAAGTAGTTGAACATAAATCATTTGATATCGATTTTAATCTTATTGCACAATCAATTACATCAGGAACTGAAACACAATTTGATGTTAAAGGAATTCAAGGAAAAATCAAAGAACTTTTCATCACTCATACTTTAAGTTCAGATTTCTTGATTGATTTCTACAAACTTTCACCAATCGATTCAATCAAAGACAAATTAAACAATGAAGAAAAAGATACTTTCTTGAATAAAACTGAAGGGTTAATGGATACAATTATGGGAAATTCAGATATTGGTTCAGCAACAGAAGTTGATTTCTCAGCAAATACTTACACTATTCAAGAATGTTATAAAATTCCTTATGGATATGTCGCATTTGATAATACTACAAATGATTATGGAGGAATTCATTCAAATAACGTTCAAAATCACACATTGAAAATAAAACAATCAAATGGAACAGGAGTTGTTGATATCATTGGAATAGTTGGTGCAAAATATATTTACACTAAAAATGGAGGAATTACCAAAAATACTTAATTTTTTAAATTATTTTTTTTCAACTAAATATAAAAAATTTTTTTCAACTAAATATAAAAATGAATAAAATAAATGTCAAATTAAATTTCGGAGAAAAAGCCATGTCAATAATTAAAGATCTTGGTATCAAAATTGCTTTAGATACAGTTTTAGCAAAAAATTCACAAAAATCATTAGTATTAAAATATGATGAACTTATTCAAAAAGCAGCAGTTTCAGGATTCTATGTATATTTTGTAGAAGATACTGTAGCAATTGCATTCAATGGAGCAGAAGAAATCAATTTTGCAGTCCCATTCTTAATTGAAATTGTTGGAAAAACAGTAGCAGAAATCTTAGCAAAAATCTTATGGAATACAATGATTGATGCATTAACAAAAACAGATAATAAACTTATAGGAGGAAAAATCATGAGTAAAAAAGATGTTGAATATATTCCTATCATAATCTCAAATATTGTTTCAGCAAGTTTCGGTGCAGGATGGAAAATGTTGAAAAGTAAATTAGAAAAAGCACCATCAACATCACCAATTGATACAGTTTTACAATCAGTTTAATTTTTTTATTTTCAATAATATAAAATGGTGAAAAAAACAGTAAACGAACAAAAAGCAAATATATTCTTAAGTGAACAAATGAAGAAAATTTCTGGTATGGAAAAAACTAAAAAAAGAAAAATGCAATCACTAATAATGAAAGAATATTGGGTAATTAGAAAAGGTCAAACTTAATCAATTTTTTTAAAAGTAATATATAATAATGAAGAGAATCAAACAATGGGTACCAAATTTTCCTGTAGATAAAAACAAATTCGTCAATTTTTCAATGTTACAAATAGGTTCAAGAAGATCTGGAAAATCATATCTATTTAATTACATGTATAAAAAATACTACTCAAAATTTTTCGATCTAATAGTAATTATAACAACAGAAATGAATGTAGAATCTTTTAGAGAAATTATACCAGATGCAATTATCGAATCAAATTTAAACAAAGCAAAGAATATTATTAGAGCACTTATTTCAGTTAATAAAAGAATCAAATCAAAAACACAAATAAAATTGAAAAAACCAATGAACTTATTAGTATTATTCGATGACACAGCTTCAAGAAAACAACGATCTGATCCATTTATTTTAGATCTTTATGCAAGAGGAAGACATTATAATATTTCAGTAATTTATTTAACACAATCATTAGCAATGGCAGATACAGTTTGGAGAAATAATTCAGATATTATCATAATTCATAAACAAAATATAATGTCAGAATATGTAAAAATAAGTGAAAATTTAATATATGGATTCTATCAAGATGTTGTTTTTCCTCAAAGATGGAAGTTAAAAAAATACTATTTAGATTTAGTAAAAGATATAATAAATGAAAAACCATATCAATGTTTAATAATAGATTTTGTAAATAATCGTTTATCTAAGTTCAAAGGAAAATAGTCAAATTTGATAATACTGAATTGAAATCTCTTGTAACAAATAAATCATAAAAGCATTTGAACAATATTTTTTTATCAATTTCATTTTTAAGGAAAATCTCATTACCAATTACACGATATTTTGTTTTCTTATAACCATTTTTGACAGCATTTGCAAATATATTTTTTGCCCGAATTTCCGAATTAATTTCCGCCATATATAATGGAAGAAATAATCCCAGAAAGAATAGAAGAAATAGAAGAAATAAAAGAAATCATAATCGAGCAAGTTTCATCGACAAAAGAACATTATGAGAAAGGAAAAAAGATGAAAAAGGCAGATTTAATAGAAGAGTATAAAAAATTATGTGAAGAAAAAAATGTTCCACAAAAATTAACTGATGCAAAAATGAAGAAAACAAAAAATAGTGATTTGATAATTTTGATAAAAGAAATGAATGGTGAAACAGTTGAACAAGTTAAACCAATTGAAAATAAACCAGTAAATAAATCAAAAAGAAAATTAGCAGGTGAAGAATTATTCAAATTAAATCAAATAGCAATAACAATTTTAGAAAGTGCAGCAAATTCATTCGATAAAAAACATGAAATAATAGATATTAGAGGTGCAAATGAAGATTTTGCTCATCCTGAAATAAAAAAGAAATTCATTAGTATATATTCTGATGTTTATGATGATTTTCCTAAACTTTGTAATTTATTAACACATTGGGGAGCTCGATCAGCAATAACAAATGGAAATATATTAAGAGCAAGACATCAAGCTAATTCAAAAGCTGTTTCAATTGAAAAAAAAAACAATAATTGATATATTTTTATCGTTATTTTACATTTTTATTAATTTTCTAATATACATTAAGATATTTATTAACTTTCTTCCTGCTTGTCAAGAATTAGTCGATGAACATTGTATTTTTTAAACTAAATTCAATTCTCTTGTGACTGTTTTGATGATGTAATAACCAGTTTTTGCTTGTCCAATACAAAATTTACTTATTTTTTCACTTTTAATTCTATATCCATTATTTTCTAATTCTAATCTGTATTCATCTGATAAAATTTCCTTTTTAATTTTTGTTTTTCTTTCATCATTTAGAAGGTTATCACGAAGAGCATTATTAATTTTGATTCTATTTGTTTTTTCTACATCTCTTTCAAATTTTTTCACATTTTCTTTTCTTTGTTTTGAAATATCTTTCACATTTTCTAATGTTATTGGTACAATTTCAAAATCTGGTACTGATGGATAATCTACTTTTTTCATTTTATTATATTTACTAAAAAATAAATATTTTACTATTCCGATAATCATACAAATAAAACTAATCATTTTGATGAAACTTTCTATTGGTTTATATATTATTTCATCTGTTACAACTTCAAAAAAATTATACATTATATTATTGTTAAAAAATTACATTCATCTTTGTTAAAAAATTACATTCATCTTTGTTAAAAATTATACATTAGCTTCTACTACTGTTAATCTTGAACCGATATTATTTATTAAGCTATTCAGAATATCTATTTGTCCTTGCATATTTATTATCTTTTTTTGTTGATCTTGAACCACTTTTAATAATGCTATATTTATTTTTTGATATTGAACACCCATTAATTTTGAATTACTAATAAGTTGAAAATTTACATCAGTATCTTCAGCTATACACCCATATTCTATACTTGGTTTTGCTTCATTTGTATAAACACCATCAACATATTTTCTTCTATTATATTTTACAGGAGTTAATGATAATATTTTTAAACTTTCTTCTGTTGTAATATCATTTATATTAATTTTATGAGCTTTCATTGATGAATAATATCCAACATGACCAGTTCCTACATCTACAAACAAAGGAACACTAGATTCTGTATCTAATCCTGGCATGTAAATTGAATCACCCAATATTTTAGTTATCCCACCTCCACCAATATTAACATCATTCCAAGCTGAAAGTCCATAATTATGACCACCAATTGTAGGAACACCATTAAGATTTCCAAGAACAATTCCACTTGTTGTATTTCCAAAATAATTTTGACCTTGCCATGCTCCACCACTTCCAATAGATTTTATTTGTAAACCTCCTGTTGAAATAGTTAGTGTAGAATTCATTGATGTTCCTGTTGATTCTATTGATATTGTTGAAGGTGAAGTTAATCTTTGTAAAATTACTCGTTGAATTGTTAGTGGAGAATTCATTGAAATTGCACTTGATTCTATTGCTAATGGTAAATTTGTTCCGTAAGCATCATGAGAAATAATTTTTGAATTACCATTATATTGACCCATTGTTAGAAATTTCCCACTATAATTTGTTGAAGTATATCTATTCCAAAAAAGCATATCATTATCAGATCCAATAATTAAATTTGTTTGTTTTTCCCACAATAATTCATCAGAATTCCATCTCAAAATTTCATTATCATATTCTCCACTTTCTACATTTGATGTATTATTCGATGATCCTAATGAACCTAATCCTCTCAAATCTTCATAATATAATCCTGTTGTAAATAATTGTAATTCTCTATCTTTCATAATCAATCTATACAATGGGATTGCTTTATCTGAAATAAATAATGGTGCATAATTTGTATATCTTTTTGTATCTTTTTCTGCATAAAGTGCTTGTCCATAATTACCCTTTGGTGAAACTAATATTGGTCCTGATGAAGTCATACATAAAACCATTGAATAATATTTTTCTGTTACATAAGAATTACCATTATCAATTGTTGTTGGATAATTTGCTAAATTTGTGAAATTTTCTGTTTCTTTTGATGAATTTATTCTGTAATATTTGTTATCAGTGAAAGCTGATTTATCTGTTATTTGAAATACATTTTTTCCTTTTCCTGCTTCAATTGTAATAGCTGTTGAACTTGCATTAATATCAAATCCTGAAACATATTCTAATCCTTGATCTGCAAATTTTTTATAGATATTGGAAATTTCATTTTCTGAAGTATTTAAATATGGTAATGAAATATAAGTTTTTCCTGAATCGATTAATAAATATAAAACTGTTGTATCTTGATAGGTTGTTGATGCTTCTAATTCTATACTTCCATTATGTTCAACTACATATACATATATATCATTTGGTGTTGATGGTCCTCCAATTAATAATAAAATATCAATATTTAAAACTTTTGGACCAACTAATATTTTTGAATCAATATTGAATACAGAAACACTTATATCTGATGTTAATGTTACTATTGTACTTGAAAGTGAAACTGTAAATGGTGTTAATGCTGAATTTTTTCTCATTCTTCTTTGTCCTGATGCTAATCCTCTAACACTAAAATTTGTTCCATTTTCATCAACCAAATGTATATCATTAAATCTTTTTGTAGTTGAACCAATATCTGTTATTTGTGAATCTTTTACTGTTATGTAAGGAATTTCTTTTTCCCATTCATCAACATCTGATACTAAACTTAATATTGCTTTTTCTGTGACTAAATTATCATCTGAATTCTCACTCATATCTCTTGCAATGTTGTAAACTGTATTACCTAAAGTAATTTTCTTTTGTCCTAAAATGTTTGCCATTATAATTAAGTTAAAAAAATTTATAAATCAATTCCAAATTTATCGAATAGAGAATTTACATATTTGTCATAATTGAATTTATCATAATCTTTGTATAATGAATATGGTTCAGTTAGATTTAATTTGAGATATTTTCTATAATCTTTACTTTTTATTGTTTTATCCATTGATTTTATTTCAATTCCTCCTAATTTTGTTTCATTAATTAATCTTTTTCTTGTCCATTGGATTGTTTTTATTTTACAGAAACCTTCATGTTTTATTTTTTCATACATTCTTAAAATATTATCTTTTGTAAATCTTTTTTCAACACCATTATCATAATATCCATATCCTTCTTCTGATTTAATTGAAACACCCTTCATTTTATATTTTATTGGTTTATTATTTTTATCACAAATACAATACATTTTCTTTCCAATGTAATGACAGATATTTTCATCTTGTATCTTATAATCATCAAATTCATTTTCAAATTGTCCTAATATCTTTTTTCCATCTTTTATAACTACCCATGGATATTCTTTTTTCATAGTTTCATAATCTTCTTTTGGAATGTGAATTGAATCTGTATCTGTGTATAATATATTTTCTTCAAATCTTTTTATTAAGTGATACATTGAATATCTAGAATATGATAATATAAATGAACCTGTAATTAGATGATTTTTTGATAATTGTTCCCAATGATTTTCGAAATATTCTTTTTTTCTTTTTCCTGAAATTAATGCTTTATCTCTGACAAATTTAACATCTTCAACTTCTATTTCATCTGTAATGCTTGAAACTTTGATTTCACTTAATACTTTATAATATTCTTCATGAAGATTTTCACAGAATTTCCCAAATAATGAATTTAATAAGATTTTTGTTTGTTGTCTTCTACTTGGATTATATTTTGAATCTTTTGTTGCTTTCAATAAATCTTGTTCTTGTTTCAATTTATATATTTCTGTTACATATGGTCCAAGATGAGTATTATCAAATGAATCCCAAACAATTCCTTCACAAACTTCAAATTTACAACCATACATTTCAAGATGAGCTATATCGATTGTGTTTAATTCACATTTTTTAATTAATTTACATTCCCAATCCAAACCATCTTTTGTTCTATCTGGAATAATATTATGTTTTAAATTTGATTGATCTAAGTTAATTATTGTATAACATCCCATTAAATATTTCATTAGAGGATGATTTTGTTGTTTTATTGGATATAATTTTTTAACTGGATGAATATTTCCAATTGGATAGTAATGATCTATTATTTTTCCTGTTCTTGTATCTAATGCATTATCTGCCATTACTGATGGATATAAACTTACTGAATCAATTGAACCATAATTATGAACTGTTGTTGGTTTATTTCTGAACATTTGTGATCTTCCACCATATAAACTTGCTCTTGCTTTTTTGTAATATGAAAATGATTTTTTGAACATTTCTTTTTTGTTTTCTTTTGTAAATGGTAATGATATTCTTCCAGGAAGATTTGATTTATTCTTTTTTCCATAAAGTCCACATAAATATTTTGTTATTGATGAAGCTGTTCTCTTACTTTCTAAGATATTTGGTTGAATTTTTATTTTTAACTTTTTTGAAATATCGATCATTGATAAAACTGTTATTTTATATAATTCTCTCAAACTGATAACATCTAAATCATTGTATTTTAGTAATTCTTTTCCATATTTTTCTTCAATTCCTTTAATTCCTGATTTATTATAAACTTTTTGTGCATCTGAATGATCGAATGATGATTTTGAAACTTCTTTTGATAATTTATAATCTATACAATTTTTTCTTAATGATCCTGTTAATATTTTACATAAATCTATTGTTCCTTTTATTGCGAAATTTTTGATATTTGTTACTGATGTTCCTTCATATGCAATGTTTGTAGCATAATTAACATGTGTTAGTAAATATTCACTATAGATAATGTTATCAAATCTATCTCCATTATATGAAACTAATACAACTTTTCTTCCTGTTTTGTTAAATATTTTGTTTACTGCTCTATTAAATGTTTCCATTGCATTTTCTCCAATATAATTTTGTGTTGGTATATTTATTCCACATAAACTCCAAGAATATGGTATACAAATATCATAATTATCTGTAATACTTTCAAAGTCAAAGAATATAATTATTGGATGTTTTTGTTTTATTTTTTTCAAATTTTTTGATGGAACTATTGCAAAATAATGAATGTTTTCTAATAATATGTTTATATCAGCTTTATCAATTCCATATATGATTTTCAAATTTTCATCAAATACATTTATTGTTTTTCCTAATAAATTTTCAATTTTTGATATATCTGATATTTTTATTAAATCTGTTTGACGAATTCCTAAATGAATTTTTAAATCTTTTCCTGATAATGTATCACCATCTCTTGTTAAAACTTTTGCATTTATGTAGAAGAATTGAAGTGCTTTGAATAAACAATGAAAGTCTGATGCAGATCTAATATCATCAACTAAAATTCTATTTCCACATAAATATTTTCTCATTTTTCTATTTTGAGGAAAGAAATTTAATGGGTTTAATTTTTTTGGCATTAATCTACATTTATGAACGTTAAATTTTGTTGATGTTAAAGCCCCACCACTTTGAAATATTTGATGAATTGTCCAATAGTCAAATTTTGGTGTAATTGAAACTGATGCTTCTCTATTTTCATCTGATCCTGAACCTGTTACGAAATATTTTCCTCCTTTTTGTTGAAATTCATCTAAATCTTTAATAATTACTAAATTTCCTTTGATGATTTTTCCAAGTGCTGAAACTCTTTGTTCAGTAAAATTTACATTTGTTCTAATTTCTAAATTTGCTCCTTCTTCAAAATATTCTTTTATTGCTTGTTTTACTAATAATATTATTGGAACTGATTTTCCATTTCTTATAATATCTTGTTTAATTCTTCCTTCAATTTGTTGTCCAAAATATAATTTAACATCATTTTCAATTAGTATTTTCTTTCTATTTTTAGTAATTTCTTTCGTATCATTAGTTACTATTAATAAATGTTTATGTTTTTCTATTTTTTTGAAAAATGATAATTTTGATTCATCTTGAATATCCTCATAAATTTCTTTTATTTCATTATTAAATTTGATTTGATCTCTTTTTCTTGCTTCTTCATTTAATTTTCTAATTTTTTCTTGTTTTTTTAATTTTTGTTGTTTGTTGTATTGATCAATTCTTGATTGTCTTTTTAATTCTTTTGTAATTTTTCTTTTTGTTTTGATATTATTTAATATATTAATTATTGTTTTTTCAATTTGTAGTATTTGTTTTCTTTGTAATTTTTCATTAGTATTAATTTCATGTAATAATTCTGCTACTTGATTTCTTTGATAATTTACACTATCATCTTTTACTAATTTTTCTAATTTAATTTGATCTTTTATAACTTTTTGATTAAAATTATGTGCCCAAATTTGTTTGTTTACGAAATTTTTGATTCTATTCCATTCTTTTTGGATATAATCTGATCTAAATGGTGAAACATTCTTTAGTTGTTCAACTGCTCTTGTAATTTCAATATCTTGCATTTGTACTTTTATATATGTACTTTTTAAAAAAATAAATTTAAATTAAAAAAATTAATTTTCAAATTCTGACCAATCATGGTTTTGTTCAAATTGAATATATTTCCAAATGTATAATGTCATTGTTTTAATATTATTTTCTGTAAAGCAAACATCATTTGTTCTACTCCATGGAATGAAAACATATTTAATATCTTCTTTGATAACTTGTTTTGGTGTGCATCTTCCGAAAAATAGAGTTTTTGAATCTGATTTATCTTTTTTAATTTTTATCGCTTTTCCTGCAATTATATCAAATTTGTTAAGTGATTCGAATACTTCTTTAAAATTTTCTTTTGTGATGTTTTTGATAGTAATTTCTCTGTTTTTACATCTGAATTTTTCCTTTTTTGTAACTCCATTGATGAAGTTTGAGATGATTTTAGGATTTTTAGTTTCTTTAATTTCAGTGATAAATTTATTCATGTTTTATATTATCCTGGAAAAAAAAATTTTTTTAATTTTTTTAATTTTGTAATTTTTTAATTTTTTTAATTTTGTACTTTTTCAAATTTTTTCACTTTTTTCAATTTTTTCAATTTTTTCGACAATTTTTCCATTTTCTAGGAACTTTCGACAAATTTCAATTTTTCTATAATTTTTCTTAAATTAT
>JAOZSR010000004.1:85579-87244 GCA_029939575.1 Fidelibacterota bacterium | reverse complement strand
AAATCTAACATCGATTCATTTTTTGGTTTTATTTATTGAAACATTTAGTATATTTAAGTCTTTTTTGTAATGTGAATTAATAATCAAAACAGGATTAAAATAAATAATGAAAAAAACAAAAATTATTGGAACAATATCAGACAGAAAATGTGAAGTAGAATTTATTCAATCTCTTTATGATGCAGGTATGAACATTGTAAGATTAAACACTGCTCATCAAACAACTGAAACAGCCTTAAAAGTAGTTCAAAATGTACGCCAAGTTTCAGGAAAAATACCATTTATTCTGGATACAAAAGGTCCGGAAATACGAACATCTAAAATTAAATATGACATAACAGTAAAAGAAAATGACACCGTATTTATTAATTGCAATAAAGACCGGGAATTGGATAGCAATAGCTTTTCTGTTAATTATTCTGAATATATTCAGGATATAAATGTGGGCAATAATATTTTAATCGATGATGGTGAAATATCATTAACGGTTATTGAGAAGAAGAAAAATATTGCAAAATGTCGCATAAACAATGATGGCGTAATTAAAAATAATAAAAGCATAAATACTCCATCAGTAAAAATCAAATTACCAGGTTTAAGCAAAAAAGATATCACTTTTATTAATTTTGCTATGGAAAATGATGTAGACTTTATAGCCCATTCCTTTGTTAGAAACAAAGAAGATGTCTTAGCAATCCAGGAAATTCTGGATCGGAAAAATAGTAAGGTTAAAATAATCGCGAAAATTGAAAATAAAGAAGGTGTTGATAATATTGACGAAATTCTGGATCATGTTTATGGGATAATGGTTGCCAGGGGTGATCTGGCAATTGAGATAGCTCATAATAAAATTCCTGTGATACAAAAAAATTTAGTAACCAAATGTATCAAACGTAGAAAACCAGTCATTATTGCAACTCAAATGCTACATACTATGATTGATAATCCACGTCCCACCAGGGCAGAAGTCAGCGACATTGCAAATGCTATTTATGACGGAACTGACGTTATCATGCTAAGTGGAGAAACTGCCTATGGTAAATATCCTGTAGAAGCCGTAAAAACAATGACTGGCATTGCAAAGGAGATTGAATCTGCCAAAACTGATATGACCAATATTCCGGTTTCCATTATAAATAACGAAATATCAGGTTACCTTGCAAAATCCGCTGTAATAGCGGCAAAAGACCTTTCAACAAAAGCAATAATTGCTGATACAGCATCGGGTCGTACAATCCGAAGTCTGGCCACATATAGACCTGATAACATTATTTATGCCATGTGCTATGATAAAAGAATCATGCGTGAACTTATGATGTCTTATGGTGTTTACACCTTTTATATCGATCCAATCCAGTCTTCTGATGAATTTATCAAAAAGGCTCTGGCCAAACTCACATCTTTGAATAAACTACAAGAATCTGACAGAGTTATTATCCTGGCTGGAAATTTTGGGCAGGATCATGGCGCTTCTTTTATCGAAATATCCACTGTTAAAAATATGTTTACAAAATGTAACAATGGAACAAAATATTAGTAAATGTCTAAACTTCATCCTGCTCAATAATTCTTGGAGCTTTCATTAAGAATATCGAAAACCAAACACAAAGGGTAAAATAAGCAGAATGCCAGAGTAGAAATCCCATTATTATAATTATCAATTAT
>JAOZSR010000004.1:0-85479 GCA_029939575.1 Fidelibacterota bacterium | reverse complement strand
TAATTATCAATTATCAACTATTAAACATTAATCATTAACCATTAATTATTACACCACACCATTCTATCAAATATTTCTTTCATCTTCGCCTTGTTTATTTTCCAGCCAATAGCAACAAAAGATGTGTTTTTTTGTTCAGAAATCTGTTCCTCATTTACTAATTCTCCGTTAATAACCTCAACAAATTTCGTACCTGTAGAAAATTTGATATTTCCTTTTAATCTTAAAAGATTTTTACCTATTTCTAAAATTGCATTAGCGAAAGTATTCCGGTCAATTTCAATCGAATTTCTAATTGTGATACTATAAATATTCTCCGGTGGTTTGTCTATAAAAGCTTTTTCTTTAATATTATGTGAAATCGAATTAATTAACATACTGTTTATATTTCCCTTTACAGTATTATCTATTGGAATTTTTGGATTAATGCTTTGAATGACTTTTTTCAGAACCTTCAATTCTTTTTCATCAATCAGATCACATTTATTTATTACAACCGAGTCTGCAAAAACAACCTGACTTCGGACTGATTTGACCATTGGTAATAGTTTAATAAAATTAGTAGCATCCACAACGCAAATATTACAATGGATTTCAAAAAAATCAGACAACCCCGAATCTATTATCAATCTGTTAATATCACCAGTTTCTGCAATTCCGCTTGCTTCTATTATAATTGCATCAGGACGTATTTTCTCTTTCATTTCTAAAAGAATTTTCAAAAAATCTTTTTCCGTACAGGTACAAAACAGGCTTCCCCGATTGATTTCAAATAATTTATGGCGGGTTTCAGATCGATTTACGCGTGGTCCGTCTATACCAATAGTACCAAATTCATTTATTATTACAACCAACTCTCTTTTTTTGAAAAAATCAAGAGTCAGAAGATGATTCAGAGTAGTAGTTTTACCCGCTCCCAAAAAACCGGTTAATAAATAAATGGGTATAGTTTCCATTATATTCCCTTGATCCACTCCTTGATAATATTCACATCCGGTACTTTCCTGGCTGATTTTACATTATATTTCGCCATAACAACAGCCGGACTTTGCAGTGGACTCAGTCCATAAGCATAAAATGAATTATCATCATCTTTTATCAGTACTTCCACTTCACTACCAAGTTCTTTAATGGCTAAATCTACATTCTCCCTGGTTTTTTGGAAAAGTTCATCATCTCTTTTCCTGAGAATGATCAGCGTTGCTTTTCGACGCTGAATTTTTGTACGCATTTTCTCAATAATTCTTTTCTGAATTGCAGCTATCATTTCATCCCGTTTTGGAATTCGCGAAACAAAAGTTATTCTCCCGTCTATACAGATTGTAGGAACATTTTTCACCATCAAACTTGTCATAAAAACCAGAGATTGCTGGTGCTTGATCTTATGTTCACGCCATTCGACAACTCCCTGGAATTCCGGTGTAATAGCTTTGACTGCTTCTACCATATATTGACATGGTGCACAGGCTTCACTATCAAGTGTGATGATGTCAATTATTACCCGGTCGGACTGACCATATTCAGTCATATTCAGAGTATCGCAAACATTCGCTTCGTCTGTCATAGCTTTAACTACATCCTGCTGATAAACATCGTCGATCATTTTCCCTATAGCCTCCAGATTTTTTTGTGGAGTTGCATAAGGAAGATCACAGCCCGGAGCCAGGATAAATCCCTCTTTTCCAGATCGCTCCATACAGGAAAGAGCACTTTTCTGAGAGTCTGTTTCCGAGCCTAAAAGGAGTACACTGGTAAGTGGAATATTTCCTCCAAAACTCACCTGCATTGGTAAACTTATGTCACGAACATAATCCAGTGGGATATTTTCATCAACACAAATATTATCAGGCCGACATTTGCACATTTCTTCGATATTTTGTTGGGCATGACCACATACAAAAAAACTACTTAGTTTTTTACTGGTTCGTATATATTCAAATAATTTTTTTGCATGGGGAGTGACAAATTCATGAAATTGTTCCGGTCCGATCTGGCTGGTCATAGGATCTACCACTGCAATAATATCAGCACCTGCGTCAATATAATATTTTGATATGGCTTCACCGGTTTGACGACAAAAATCCAAAATTTTCTCAACATCGTCAGGGGCATCAAACATATCCATAAATATTTTTGTTCCCAATAAATGCAAAGCCAGAGTAAAAGGGCCGGTAATTAATCCGTATAAAGCTATATCAGGATTTTGTTTTCTGATTCTCCGGCAGGTATTCATTACTATTCCGATTCGGCCATCTTCAGGTAATGGAATTTTCAGGTCTGATAAATTTTTGCCATCTATCAGGGGATGAGAAGCTACTGCCGGTGGATTATCATCTGCCCAACTAAGCTCACATCCAAAAGTCTCAGCTTCAAGTTGCAGATCAAAGGTTATCGGAATTCCATCGGGGTTGTATTTGTCAATCGCTGTTTGTATTCCCTTGACCATAAAGTCTTCGTTCTGTAAATATTCTGTAGCAGTTTTACCAATAAGTGCTCCTGCATGACACCCAATAAAAGGCACCCATGGTGTCCGATCAATTTTTTCACAGCGAGTAGCCCTGAGCACCCTATTTTGCCTGCTAATTTTCATCATTCTCCTATTTTTTTCCGGAATCTATTGGATAATTACCATTCTGTTTTACTCAATTTTGCAAAAATTCAGCAAAAATTTAAAGTCGAAATACAATTTTTAAATTGTCAAATACTTAAAAGTACTATTTTTATTTGGGAAACCTCCACAATGTTCGGCTGAAATTCATCAATCCCAGAAATGCACTTTCTCCATATTAAAAAATACAGTAATTGTATCTTTTGAAGTTGAAATAGATTCAAAATTGTCTGTGCGACAAATTATCCCGGTTTTTCCATTATTCATATAAATTAAAATCTCACTTCCCATGGGCTCAAGGATTTCAAAATTAAAATTCATCTCAAAATAATTTTCATTTTTTTTGATAATGGAAATATTTTCAGGACGAATACCCATTACAGTCTTATGCCCAATAAATTCTTCGACCCGCGCCAACAGATTTTTTGTGACCGGTATCCGGTTCTTTTCATCAATAATCACATTTTTTTTATCAATCTGAACATCGAAAAAATTCATCGCGGGACTACCAATAAAACCGGCTACAAAAACGTCATTTGGATTATTATAAATATTCATAGGCGTATCAAGTTGGTGGATAAATCCATCTTTCATCACAGCAATACGATCTCCCATTGTCATTGCTTCTGTTTGATCATGAGTAACGTATATCATTGTTGTTTTCAACTGCTTATGCAGTTTTTTGATTTCCGTACGCATCTGTACTCTTAGCTTTGCATCCAGATTTGATAAAGGCTCGTCAAAAAGAAAAACAGCTGGTTTTCTTACAATTGCTCTTCCAAGTGCAACTCTCTGTCGCTGACCGCCAGATAATTGCTTTGGTTTTCGCTTGAGCAAATCTTTAATTTCCAGAATTTCGGCAGCCTCATTAACTCTTTTCCTAATATCTGCTTTTTTATATTTTCGTAATTTCAAACCAAATGCCATATTTTCATAAACTGTCATGTGGGGATAAAGAGCATAATTCTGAAATACCATAGAGATATCCCGGTCTTTTGGAGCAATATTATTGACAAGTTTATTGTCTATAAAGATATCTCCCGAAGTAGCCTCTTCCAATCCCGCAATCATGCGCAGGGTTGTAGATTTTCCACATCCGGAAGGACCAACAAGTACAAGAAATTCACCATCAATAATATCCAGATTCAGTTCTTCAATAACTTTAACATTGTTATCAAAAATTTTTGTTAGATTACTTAGTTCTATATTTGCGATAATATCCTCACTATTTTAGTTAATGTTTTCCTATACGATGCTTTTCGTCTATCATTGCCAGATAATTTTCGGCAGATACATAATCAGGAATAGAATTACCGGAACCAATACCAAAGCGCCCAAATTTCCCACATTTTTCAATTAGAAAGCGAGTGCGATTGCGGACATCCTCTATTGTTCCAGCCGATAAAATGTTAATATCAATGCCGCCCAAAACCGCAGTACGCTCTCCATAAAACTGCTGAAATTTATCTATTGGAATAATAGCATCCTCAAAAGAATGCTTCCCGTCAATTTTAATATCTTCGATCAAATCATCCATTATGGCTAATACATTACCACAGGAGTGCAAAAAATATTGCAAATTTCTATCATGTGCCATTGTAGCAAAATGTTTGTGCCAGGGCAAAATAAATTCCCGCAGATCATCTGGTGAAATCATTGTTCCTGTACGGTATCCCATATCATCACCAGGCCATAGCGCAATAACATTATCCAGGTCAATTATATGCTTATAAAAATCACTCATCAGATTACCCAGTTTATCAGTAATTGCCAAAACCAACTCATGATTATCAGTAAGACTATAGCAAAGTCCTTCAAAAGACATTATTTGAGATAAATGTTCAAACACACCTCCACCATGAGAAACAATTAAACCCATTCCATCAGGTAGATTTTTATTCAGGTATTCATAAGATGAAAAATCAAAATCCTCAACTTTTGGCCAATTATATTTTTCAAAATCATGCCAGTTACGAATAGTTCCCTGTTGCTGGTCTACCCAACTTCGATCTTTTCCGGATAAATGTTTTTCAGAAAAGGCCAGACTTTGTTCAAAACGAACAAAATCATAGCCAAGCCTATACCAAATTTCAATGAAATTATCTAAATATCCTTTTTGTGGCTTCGGTCCTGAACCCCATTCAATCCATTCCCGATTCAGCATTTCAGTAATAATAGTTTTAATAATAGAATCATGAATAATGTACTCGACAAGAGGAACATCCGGATTGCCATCCTCTCCCATTAAAATCTTAATAAATTTATCCTTATCGGGACGGGGATTGTTAATTGGAATGTGGCTAAACATTCTTGATAAACTCATTTTATTGGATACCTCCCATATTTTTTAACTGCTGACAACATCGCTTTATAATTGGTTAAAGGAATATATTTCGCTACAGAATTGCTTGACCCAATTGCAAATCCACCACCGGGTGCCACTTCAAAAATCCGTTTTTTGATATACTCATCAACTTCTTCGATTGTACCCCTGGCCAGTGGATAATCCATATCAACTGAGCCTAATAAGGATAATTTACCTTTAACTTTTTCCTTGAGAGCAGCTACATCCCATGCTTTTGGTTCTATAGGATGAATTGCATCCACTTTCATGGCGATAAGATCATCAATCAGAGGCATAAAATTTCCATCGGAATGAAAGAAAAATAATTTATTATTCTCTTTAGCAAGTTTGACAAATTTTTTATACCATGGAAATAAATACTCACGGATACTATCAGGCGACATTATTAATGATTCTGTATAAGCAATATCATCACTCAGCCAAAATCCACCAATATGTTCATATTTAGCAACCTTTTCAAACATAGCAAATATTGCAGAGCCAAGGCTGTCACAAACTCTGCGAATGTATTCCGGATTTTCATAAAGCCCGATCATAAATTTCTCATATCCAATAGTCATCCAGGCTTGCTCATAGATTCCACCTTCTGGCGCAAACATTAATTTCATTCCATCGGGTAAAAATTTGGCAGATTTTTTAATATCGCTATAATCTATACTTTTGATAAAATCCAGGGTTTTTTCTGCAAAATCATCTCTCTCAGGTTCTTTGAGCCAGGTTTGAAAAAATTCATAACGCGGAGATATTCTGATAAAATCGTAACCGGCTTTTTGCCAGAACTTTATATCCTGTTCAACATCATATCCTTGTTTTCGACAGTCCAAAACATCTTTGCTAACATTACCCAGAAATTCCGCTTTTATCTCCGCATCAACCCATAATTCCGCCAAGGGAAGCCGATCCGGTTCTTCATGGTTTATGGCTGTAATTATTCTTCTAAAATCATTCTTCTTCATAATTTTTTCCCATTTTTATTTGACAGGATCATTTAAGGGCAGGTTTCTTCCAACACCCTCTCGAATAAATACTTTTATCAGTTTACATGGTTTCTTTGAATTGTTGACAAATTTAAGTTTTCCGGTGGCTGCCGGAATTATCATTGATTCTGCATAAGCAAGGGTTGTTTTCCTGCCATTTTCTGAAATTACAGTGCATTTTTCTCCTTCGACTAAATTGATAGCCAGAGCAGTGTCTTTTGTATCTGTTTCATAAGATTTTTCAAAATCAACTCTATGCACATTCCACCAGTTTTCTTTTTGTTTGGCAAAAAGAAATTCTTTCCAGCCTTTTCCCTGATCAATTAATGCTGGTTTGGCAATAAGATTTTTTTTAACATATTTTGAATTTCTTTCAAAACGGATATTTTTCCAGGCTCTTTCTATGTTGATAGGACGTAATTTGCCCTCCAAATCCCGGCGAACCCAATCATAAATTTTAAATGTGAAAATATAAGGCGTTGCACTAATCTCAAGTACAAGATTTCCTTCACCGCTACCATGTACAGTACCGTTTGGAATTAAAAACAGATCGTGCACTTTACTCGGCTCCCAGTTAACATATTTATCTATATCAAAAGCCTGACCGGTTTTTTCAGATTCTATTAAAGCCTTTTTAAAGGCTTCAGGATTGCAGGAATCGGTTAATCCGATATAAACTCGGGCATCCTCCTTGGCGTTCAAAATATAATAGGATTCATCTTGTGTATAAGTCTCACCAAATTCCTTCCTGATGAAATCAGGTCTGGGGTGGCATTGGATTGATAAATTTCCACCGTCAATAGTATCAAGATAATCCAGACGAATTGGCCATTCATATTTGAATTGTGCAGCAGCTTCATTCCCGAGAACTCGTTTGTTTTCCTGAAACATCAGAAAATCAAAGGAAAATTCCAGCCTGTTATTATCATGCTCCAAAATTATTCCATTCTCCGGTACAATTATTTCAAAAGACCAGGCTACATTTACAGCATCAGGATATACACCCATATGTCCCTGCATAAATTTTCCACCCCAGGGACCCGGAAAAAACCAGGGTCGTACCCGATGAGGGGATTCAGAAATTTCATGCAATGCCTCCCTGAAATTCTCTCCAGTAATTATTGCCGGTTCTTTAACTTTTTGCAAATCAATGAGATAATCGATATCAGGCAGAAGATTCCTTTTTTGTCTGTTAAGCGCCGGCCATTCAAGGAAATAAGACTTTTTATAATATTCTTCAAAGGGAGCAATTTTTTCAATACCAGTATTTTTAACTTTACCCTTTCTGGCATTTAATTGTATAAAATCCTTGGGAATATCGAGATACCACAGCTGGTCCCATAACTCCAACAAACCGGCACCGGGACCATAAAAAATCGAAATTTTCCCAGCAGATTCTCCACGTAACATAGAGATTTGGATTCGATAATTTGCTAATTTTTCAGCATCGAAAAATATCTCAGGTCCAAAAGGATAATGAGTTCCAAATATTCGATCATCTCCTCCTAAAAAAGGTTCAGATTTTTTATTAATTACCTTTTCAGGGGCAAAACAGTCCTCTATATTCCACCACTCCGGCTTTATTTTTCTATCTAATAAATTTGTTTCCAGATTCTCTCGAAATACATCCCATTCAATTCCCTGGAATCCATCAATTACAAGAACTCTTAATCCATTTTGGATTTCCTGCTGTATATTTTTTGCCAGATATTTATAGCCTTTTGCAATTGATCCTTTATTGATTTTAAAAGCTGGGTCAGTATTATAAAATCCCCTTGGATACTCTGTTCTGTCTTTTGGCAAAGGTGCTTCAAAAGGATCAATATTTTGTCTTTGTTTCATAAATATGTACTTCCTGTTTATCTGTTTTTAAACTACTTATACACAAATGGACACTAAAATAAAAATATTTCTTCAGAAAATTTTTTTTCATTATTTAAACAATTGACAATTCCCTAAAAAGTAAATTTACTGTCATTCTGAATGAGGTACGAATGAAGAATCTCCTACAATTATCGACGAGATTCTTCGTTGCTACGCTGCCTCAGACTATGTCCGGCTTTCGACGGAAAGACAGCTTCGAACCTTTTTACGACTCCATCAAACAATTAATATCCAAGAATATAAATATTACTCCGATTCATGTTGCACATTTTTCCCAAAATAATATTTAAGTGCATCAATAGCATGTCGTCTCCAATTACCCCAGGTATGTCCTTCATGATATTCATGATATACAAAATCATAACCTTTCTGTTTAAGCACATCACGCATACGTCGGTTTGCCATTAGAAAATCAGTTTCATCTTTGGGAAGAAAACTTGCTCCGACACTACGCTCATAAGTTCCAACATCGACCCACAAACGAATATCCTTTTTTTCTGATTTAAGAATCATTTTTATCAACTTATCTTTCATTAAAGAATGATATCCCGATTGACCGTATCCAATTCCAAAAACATCAGGTCTTAGGAATGGAATTGCAACCGATATCAGGCCACCATAGGAATCTCCAAGAACCATACGTGATTTTGGATTATCGGAGATGGAATATTTTTCACCAATAAATGGAATCATTTCATCTGCAAAAAACTTAACATAATCTTCATTCAAACCATATTCGGTTGAACGATTGGGAGAACCGGATTTATGACGATTTGGTGGAGTAACAAAAACAGCAATAATCGGTTCTATTTCTCCCGCTTTAATCAGTTTATCAATCACAAGTGGCATCATCGCAAACTCAATATAACACATTCCATCCTGAAAACATACAACAGGATATTTTACTGCTTTGTTATATTCCGGAGGTGTATAAACAAATATTTTATGTGGATAAGGTAAAATTCCAGCAGGTATTTCATATTCTTTCACAAGACTAAAATCACCTTTTTTACCACTTAAATATTCATCGAAATAGGGATGCCTTTCATATTTTGGCATAGCCAGTTCGGAACTTGGCCAAAGACCATTTAAAACTAAATTAGGTGTAAGAGAATCAGTAAGTAGCCAACCACCGATTGATTCTGAAAAACAGTATTCCATTCTGGCATCTGATTCCAGGTTCAACCGCTTATAAAACAAATTCGTACCTCTCACTTTTTCCATTGGAAATATTTCAGTCCATTGGCTCATATCACCAATAATACCAATTTTTTCATTTTTTCCCTGGAATAACAAAACTACTGTAGTATCATCTTCAAAAATCGGGTATTCTGTTTTTTTTATTTTTTGAATAAATTTGTCAGCTTCTGCCTGTCTGTCAATATCATTTTTAATAGTTTCCATTTTTTTTTGGAATTCAATAAATGCTCTATTTTGAAGATTATCCTGATTTTCACAATTCATTAAAATTCCTCCCAAGAAAAAAACTAATAATAGTGGTAAAATTATTCTTCTCATATTTTTTCTCCTAAATCAAGGTAAGATTTTTCAAAACCTGCTTAGATTTATATTTAAATAATTACCTCTTTTTTCAAATTGCAACTTACTGATTTGATGTCATTAATGTCGGCACGCCGGATCCACAACCGGCATCCAATATTTCCGGGTTTTTAATTGTTGGAATTATTGATATGGCTTTTTTAAGATACTTTAACAAACCCTTCCTACAATTATCTTTTATTTTAAAATATTCCGCATCAAATCTAGGAGATTTTAGAATATCCGATTTCTCTATTATGCTTATTTGTGCCATATCTATTTTTAAAACCCTTTATTATTTTTCAAACTCTTTTTTTGCACCTTTGGGCATATCTATCGTTTTGCTGACATCAGCAAAATGATGCAAAATTTCTTGTCCCGATAGAGTACAAGAGGTTTTTGCCTTTTCAATTACAGTTATAAAATTTCGCCATTGAGTATAATCCAACAATTGTTTCAAATCTCTTGCAAGCCAAAATTCAACACCTTCATCGGTTACATTTGCAAAGGTTTCAAAATTAGTTGTTAATGCCTGAATAATATGTGTTTCCATTTTTACCTCGACTGAAGATTAATTATTCCAAAAATTTAAACTTTGCTCTTTTGCCCATTCTCTTAAACACTATACAACATTTGTGTAAACTCTATTTCCTTTATACCTTCACATAGTACGGTTAAGCACAGAATCACCAAATCTAAATTTACTCCTGTTCATGAATACCATTTTTGTCCGCCATATACAACTTCCCCTGGTATTGAATATTATACAATTTTGCCTTTGGATCAAAAGAACTGAATTGCGGATTAGCGGAAATCCCGTCTTTCAGAGAAATCCTGATACCAAAAATACTTTCCAGGATAACATTAAAAAAACCGCCACCACCGGAAACCGCCCAATCCGTCATATAGGGTGGTTCAGATGGACATTTTTTCGCGCCACCATTTTCAGGATCAATAGCACTTTCGACAAAATGAGCCTGCCCAAAAGGTCCCTGGTTTACACTTTTAGCAACTCCTTTTAGCCATTCAAAAGCCTCATCAGGTTTTCCTATATTATATAATCCTTTAATACTAAAACATGGCCAGGCCGGATAACCACCATTCCATTGATGATCGGGACGAACACTATAAATAGCGTCATTGTCCTCCGGAGACAAACCACGAATCCAGGTATCACTTTTCAACTCATTAATTACAAAATCTGCCATCTCTTGTTTCTGTTTTTCAGACAAATCATTTTGAATAGTATTTGTAACAGTTAAAAAATCATAACAATGCCGAACTTCAATTAATTTTCCATCTTCCATTCTGGCATTCCAAAATCCCTTTCCATCGACATATAATTTCCCAAGATTTTTCAGCATGATCTCCGCCTCACGCTTCAACTCACTACTCCTGGATTTTTCACCAAGAATATCAAAAAGATTAGCCACTAAACGCATGGCAAAGACATTACCAGCATTCAAAGACGCAACCTGGTGTATATAACTACTCACACATTCCAGTAAATTATTTATCCCACCATAATCTGCCAGGCCGTCTTTTGTCTCGAATAATTTCCAGGCTTTTGCATACTTTTCAAAATAATCAATTACTTTTAGATTTTGATCATTTTTATTGGAACCGGTGATTTGTTTATTGAGCCATTCCAGATCATCATTCCAGTTTAAATAATTATTTGCTATCATCAGCAAAGAGTAATCATTGGCCGAATACCAGGGTCCAACGGCTTTTCCTGTTAAAAATTCCGTCCCGTAATGTTGATGGATATCTTTGTGCATCCATAACTCAAGATATTTTTTTGTCACCTTCGGATCGAGCATGGAATGAATTAATGAACTCAAACTATAATCCCAGATAAAGGTTATACTCTGCCAATATTTTGGTACTAATGTATCATAGGCTCGTCCATAAACCGAATATGGATTGTCCCGCTTAAAATAAATCACACTGATAATACTCATATAATAAAGTCTTAGAATCTCCTCATCATCGGTTTCCAGAGTTGGCAAATGTCCGGAATATCTGGAATTTCCCGGTGTAAATATTGCCTTGATTTCCTCATTCCAATCATCTCGGGATTCCTGAATAGTTTTATTACCATTCATCGCAATAGAATCATAAAGATTCCGAACATCCCCGACTGTATCGTCAATTGCATTTATATAAAAAAGTTCTTTTTTTTCACCGGCTACTAATTTCAGGCTGGTTTCCACTCCATATTCATTAATATCATCACAATGAGGAAAAAGCCCCTGCATTAAGAAAGCCTGGCTATGTTGAGCCTTATACATTAATGATTTTCGGTTTTGATCAATTTCAACCTTATTATCTGATTCATAAGGAGGAAGAAAATTATACCATTTATCAATAGTTTTTGTAACTGTGCCACGAAAAACCATTTTAAGTTTTAATTCTCTTACGGCTGCGCTTTTATTCTCAATTTCAATTTTTACAACAGTGGCTCTCTTTTTTACAACCAGCGAAGTAATTGTCTTAATATTAAAACCATTATAATCAGCTTCACGGACAATTCTATCGGGATACCAGGTGAATTTTACCGGAATCTTTAATGTCGGGAAATACCTGTTATCAAGAAAAAGCCCACCGGTTATTACATCGGAACATCCAAAAGGTGGAAAATTTACGCTTCGGATACCGGTTAAATCCATATCAACCTGAACACATCCCAGAAAATTTGTTAATCCGGGAAGATTAAACATATCACCAAATTTGTGCTCCATAGTTGTACTTGCTAAATCGTTTACAGTATAAATCATTTGAAACTACTTCCATTTTTTTTATAATATCAATTTGCACAAACATCTATCGCTGCATCTGCTGCGCTGGCTGCGTCTGAGCAATAAATATCAGCCCCAATAGTTTTACAATATTCTTCGGTAACAGGTGCTCCGCCAATCATAATTTTCACTTTATCGCGTAATCCGGCTTCTTTGATTGTTGCTACAACTTTTTCCATATTAATCATTGTAGTTGTCAACAATGCTGAAAATCCAATGATTTGAGGCTGATGTTCTTTAATAGCTTCAATATATTTTTCAGAAGACACATCAACACCAAGATCAATTACTTCCAGTCCCTTTCCTTCCATCATTATTTTGACAAGATTCTTTCCAATATTATGCAAATCCCCAACGACAGTTCCAAGTACAACTTTGCCCTTTGCAATATTCTCATGTTCTGTCATATAAGGTTTCAGAGTTTCAATCCCAAAATTCATAGCCCGGGCTGCTACCAATACTTCGGGTACATACACCTCATTATTTTTAAATTTCACACCAATAATATTCATACCTTTCATCATTCCGTCTTCAAGAATGATCTTTGCATTTATTCCTTCATCAATACCCTGTTGAACAAGTTTTTTTACTTCGTCGGCTTTACCTTTTTGTAACATTTCAGAAATTGTGTCTAATATTTTCAAAACACTTACTCCTTATTATTTTTCAAAATTAATTTTTATTGTAATTATCTTCTTTTTTGGAACCTTAATATTAATTTCTTTTTTATGATTTAATTTAATTTCTCCTGATGATTCTTCATTTATTTTTAGACTTTCCGCTTTTTTTATTGGAAATAAAGTTGTGAGAGTCCCGGAAATTGTATCTTCAGTCGGGTTAAAAAAGCGAATTACAACACCATCATTTTGTTCAGATTTTTTAACAGCTGTAAGAATGAGTTCAGCCGGATTCAAATTGAAAAATGAATTACATTTACTCAAACCTGTTCCTTTATATCTGGAATGCTGAACTGAAAATACCGGATATTTATGTTCACGTTCAAAACACTGCACTCCGGCGGTTTTCCAATCATCTTTATAAAATCCGAGGGCTAATTCAAAATGATGCAGTCCCAAACATTGTGAACCTTCATTACCAACACGTTGCACCAGATCCTCTCTGCCTATACCAGACATTTTTGGATAACTGAATGTTCTGAATAATGTCATAGCAACAGTCCCGCTTTCATTGTCAATAACTTCATACTCAGGTAAACCCAGATTAAATACTGCTAAACCTCGTTTTCCACTCTGCACCCAGACAGCCCCATTATTGGGATTGGTTCCTGTGTGTGGCTCTAACCAGTCAGAAGTGTCAGGTAAAAATACATTTCTTTCCGGAACATCAAACTGTCCACTTACAAAAGTTTTTTCCGGACGAAAACCCGAATCAAACATAAGACGAAAACGATGATCTTTAATATTATTATCAACATCAACTTTAATATGTAATTTCGGATCGCCTTTTTTCAGAGTAACATTTGCAGTAATTATCATTTCTTTTTCGTTTTCACTACGTTTTTTGGTAAATCGCACCAATTCTATCGGCAGATCCATCATTATTTTGATCTGAAAAGTTGTCTCCAATAAGCCATCATGGAGTTGTTTAATATTGACGCGACTACCCAAACTATTATATTTCATATTTCCATCGCCAACCGGAGGCATGTGAGTCCATGGGTCACCGGTTTCGCCGACATCTTCAAACCATAATAAATTTGAATAAATTTCACCACTCTGTTTTTCTGTTACCGTCAATGTTCCATTTGATTCAATTTTGACTTTTAGAAACTCATTTTCCATTGTATTTGTTGAAATGACCTGGGTTCCATAATTGGATCTTTTACCGGCTTCCGGTTTTGCAGTAAATGTTTTATATCCCATTGCCGGAATATTTTTAGCCTCAAACGCCACCTTCCATTTTGTTGTTAAAAATGAATTTGGAGTTTCATGAGGTTCACATGGAATCAGGTAACTTTCTTCCCTGGAAATAACCTGATGCTTTACCTTCTTACCCTGATCATCATAAATTGAAAAAGATCTGTAAGTATTTTCACGGGAAAAATCTATATAAACAGTCACTATTTCATTCCGTTCAAAAGAAAGTGGATTAAAGACCGTAATCATAACATCTTCCGGATTTGCATCACTGGTATCTATGCAGGATACGATTCCGCCCAGAGCAGTTTTAGTTATTGTTTTAGCAATGATCTCAACCTGGTCAAAACGGGACATCATATCCTTGTGAATCTGATCCGGGCTTAGTCCGCCGATTCCATCATGCGAATGGTTTGAAAGCAACATTTTCCAGGCTTTTAAAAATGCTAATTCCGGATATTTTTCCTGACCCAATAATTCCGCAAAACATGAAAAAGGCTCAGCCCATTGCAATAACGAACGCTCAACTTCAGAGTTGCGCTGTTTAATATAAATTCTTGAAGACATCGAATCCTTTAAAAAAGCATTAAACATATTATCAGGACTTGGGTGTCTCCGTTCACCTTTTAATAAGGTTAATTTCTCAGGCTTAACCTGAGATTTTATATCTTTTAAAAATTCCGGTAAAGAGCTGTGAATAAATTCCCATTCCGGATTTACTTTATTAGCTTCTTCAAGTATTTGTGGTAAATGTTTATTCGGATAGGCACTATCCATACCATCAAAAAGAACCATACAATCAGTAGTCGCCTGACCCAGAATATCGTCCATCGCTTTTTGAACACCATCTTTAACCAATTCAAGATTACATGTATCGCCAAAGGAAGAACGAATTATTAAAGGCTCTTCTTCATGATCCTGATCAGCCCGACATAAATGAAATGATAAACAACCCTCTTCACCCCATTTATGTCCGGTCCAGTCAGGATTATGCATTGTCATACGGGAAACGTAAATAAAAAAAGCACCTCTACTAACAAAACGACTTAATCGAATCCCAAGAATCCGGCTTCCATCAGGTGCTTCCAAATAATATTCATTCGTACATTCAGAATGATGAATCCCGCGGTAAAACATTATCCCGTCAATCCCAAATCCATCGTATAATTGGGCCATTTGAGAAATCTGTCCATAGGATGTTGGTGTATATCCAACCTGGGAAGTTTTGCCAAATGAATCACCAAGCCTTTTTCCCATTAAAAGATTTCTGACCAAAGATTCTCCATTAACTGTAAATTCCTCGGGCAGAGTATACCAGGGGCCAACAATTATCCGTCCCGACTTAATCAATTTTTCCAACCGGTTTCGATTTTCAGGACGAAATTCCAGATAATCATCAAGAAAAATTGTTTGTGAATCAAAATTATAATATTTATAGTCAGGATTATTTTCCATCAAATCCAATAAATTATCGATCAACTTAATAAGATGCATTCGTGTTTCCTGGAATGGAAATCGCCATTCCCGATCCCAATGGGTATTAGATAAAATATGAACTCTTTTTTTTGATGACATTTTTTTACTCTTTCTTTTATTTGTTAATTATTTCAAATGGCATTAATCTGGAAAACTTATCACAATCAGGACCATGAATAGCAGGTTAGAATTATGCCAAAACTAATATATTTCAATAATTAGTATTCTCTGTTTGCAAGCCAAATTTCATGGATCAAATCATAACTTTCTAAGGGCATTCCTCTAAAAACACAATTAGATGTTGAAAAAATGTAACCTCCACCATGTTTGGCGTGCTTCAGGCAATATTCAGCACTATCGCGAATCTGATCCCTGGTTCCTGTCTGCATCAGTGAGCAGTCAACATTCCCGCATAGGGCAATTTTATCACCATATTTTTCCTTTATTACTTTAATATCAACTCCGGCCATTGGATCAAGGGAATGTAAACCATGAGGTTCAGCATCAATTAAATAATCAATAATCGGCATAATATTGCCATCAGTATGTTTGATCACATAGGCTCCGGCATTTTTAAAATACTTTACTGCTTCTTTTAAATAAGGTGCGATGAACTCCTCAAATTGGGCAGGACTGATAAAAGGGCCTGAATTAAAGCAGTAATCACAACACAAAATAAAACCGTCGGCTCCGGCTTCGAGCATTTCATGACAAATACGCTTACTATCTTTGACATTATTTCTGGCAACCTCATGCATATATTCGGGTCTGTCCATCAGGTTAAAACAAAAATCTTCCATATTATTGAAAGGGATCATAAAAGTCGGATCATTATGACACATAAGCATATACTCATCACCACTTTGATTTCTAATCTCCATAATTGTGTCACGAACCCCGGTTTCATTTTTATTTTCATGAATTCCCAGATTGCGATTGACGAAGATCATGGAATGTCCAAAACGTTTGGCGACATCGATATATAGTTTAGCATTATATTTAATTTTATCAGCATATGACATTCCCTCAATATCAGGATCGACTGGTCCGCCTATCCAAGTACGTCCTTCAAAATCCCGTTCGGTTTCATCAAAAACCAATTCAAAGGTAGGAATATAATCTGGAATTCCTCCATTGAGTACTGTAATTATTCTTTCTCTATGATTCATTTTTCTCCTGATCGCAGGTTACCGGAAGTTGAATCAAATTCCAGTTACCATTAATATTCATTATTCAAATGTTATTTCAATTAAATGAGGAAAATACTCCTCAAATTCTATATAGGTTAAATAAATTGTTTTTCCATTATTCTTTGAAAGTTCCGGGTGTTCTTTTCCTGCATAAATCAATCTGGGATATTTTATCTTCTCAAATTTTTCTTTAATTTCATAAATAATTGTTTCTTCACTCCAGGGACCCCATGGGTTTGGTGCTGTTCTCGCAACAATTCTCTTTGTTGTGATCCATGAATGTACAGCAAGATAACAATTTAAATGTGAATTAAATGATATTGAAACTTCACTTGGTGCACCATGAAATATTGGTATAGCCTTTTTAATATCATCACTCCATTCAGGTTTCTGAGAAATTAAATATTCATAACTATCCAACTCTTCAATCTTATCAAAATCTACTCTGGCAACATGACAATTCTGGACACTATTATTATCCATAAAGACACCATAAAAATAGAGTTTTTGTTCTTTATAATCCGGAAATATTGCCGAACCAAAATGTGGTTCATGTTTTTTCCAGAGAATATCAGTATCGTTGTAAAATATCCTTTTAAAATTCCAATTATCTAGGTCGCCAACAGCAAGTCCAGACCCAATAATATCAAAGTTGACAGGCAAAGCCAATCCATCTTTTGATTCTTTTACAATGTCACTTTGTGGTATCATTTTGACTTTTATAAATGAAAGATAAATTTTTCCATTCAGAAAAACACCATGTTGACACCAGACCCGGATTTCGTCATGATTTTCATTTTTCAAAAGAGGAAGTAAAGTCTTCAGATTCCCATCGCTATTTAAAATGTATTGATAATCCAGAAGCTCCTTTTCAACATCCTGATCAGGTAATATCAATCCGGTATTATTGAGCATTTTGTCTATTGTTCCCTTACCGGACATATCCTTTGCACCAACAGCAATACCATCAACATACCAAAGACTCTCTTCAGGCTTTCTCTGGCCAATCAGGGTATCACCGAAAAACCATAGTGTCTTATTATTTTTGAGAGGAATTGAAAAAGCCCCATCCTGACCAACCATTTTGTGTGAATTTTTTACAAATTGGGGTCCTAAATCTCTAATTGCAACAACCTTAATTTTTCCCATTACCAATCCTACTCTGATATAACTCATTATTTTTGGGGGGTAGGAAAAACCCACCCCCCGTTAATTCTTAGCTCATTAGATATTTATTTTGATAATACCATTTTCAAAGTTTTCGCCATTTCACCGACCTGAAGTTTATAAAGGTAAATACCACTGGGCAGATGGCTACCATTAAATTTGGTTTTGTGGATACCAGCTTCTCTTATATTGTTTACAAGGATGCTGATTGGATTTCCAAGCAGGTCATAAACAGTTAAGGTTACAAATGATTTTTCTGCCAATGTAAATTCTATATTTGTTTCCGGGTTAAAAGGGTTGGGATAATTCTGAGAGAGATTGAATTCATTAACTACCGGAATTTCCTCAGTTACACCAGTACCTCCGGTAACTGTAATTGTATGTCCCAAACTATCTGCATAATATTCTGGATCATTAAGTTCCAGAGAGGCTTCTGTCCATAAATATCCCAGGTCATAACTGCCGTTTGTATTACCTACAGTCATATCAATTACCACATCAATATAAGATACTTCAGCCCAACTATAAGCTTCGTCGGATTCATAAACAACCCAATGCATATTTTCCTCGGTAGGAAAGTATAATTCAAGAGAATCTGCCCAAAAATCCTGATTACTGGGATAACTATCAGCACTATCAGGATGTAGAAAATGGGTAGTTCCCTGACCAAAATCACCATCATAATTCACACCATCAACTGTCCAGTCTACAGGCAGTAACATGGCCAATATACCATATTTTGCATTTGCATCCGAGTCACTTGTTGAGAGTGTCAGAAATACTTCGATTTGCTCCCCGGCAGTAGCTGTTTCCGGCTGATCGATCTCCTCAAATTTACAATTAGCAAGCATTAACAATCCTACCATTAAACTTCCCATTACAAATAATTTTGTAACATTCATCATAATAATTCCTCCTTTTTTCAGACCGGATTACCTGACCTCACAGAATTATTAATAATTACCTCTGTTTAGCAGGTTAATACTGTCTTTTAATTTTTCATTTGTCTCAATTGATCTCTAATACATAATCGTATGATTTGGTTTGCTTTTATTTTCAACTGAATTTTCTCAGCCTCTGTTTTAAAAGATTTCCTAATATTTCCCAAAAAATCAACAGCCTGAATTTTTTGACCTTGAAAAAATTTCGATGAAATTGTCACTTCCTGTATTTTATCAGGATTTGTATTCATTATCTCCATTATCCAGAAATCATTACTTTTATCAACTTTCATATCCAACACAATAACCTGATCGTTGTCAATTTTAAAATATTCTTCTGTTGCCGGTAAGGTTTTAAACCAATTTTTATAAGCCATTACAGGAGTAGAAAATTCCCACCCAAAACGACAGGAACGACCCGGATTAAAGGATTCCTGAAAACTTGTAATACAATACTCCAGTTTTATTTTACCACTATTATCCTGATTTCGGTTCCAGGCTTCAGGAAAATTATTAACTATATCAGAAATAATTACAGGTCGCTTATTATCATGCTCAAGCCGAATTACACGACGATCTTTGGTTGTCCATATAAATGAAGATGATTTATTTGACAAAGCAACTGATCTGCGAATAGAAAAAGCATTGTGGTCTATTCCCGGTAAACGCTGGCTTTGTGGTTTCAGAAATCCACCTATTATCTCAAGATTTGCATCTGATTTTTTCATCTCAAAAGGAAAAGCCAGGCCATATTCTTCTATTATATCGGTTGGTGTGAGCATATCAAGATTAAGAACCTGAGTAATACCAATTTTTTCAATATCAGACCACAAAATATATTCTGTGGATTCAAATAGTTCCTGATCATACTTTAATTGTAAAATAAGTCTGACCGGACGTTCATCAATAATGTTGAATTGAGGTTTATCCTGATTAATTGTTTTGAATCCCTCATTTTGCATACCATGTTTTACAATAGGTTGAGCAAAAGAATAGTGATCGGTTTTTCCAATCAAATTCTGATTTGTTCTTTTATCAATAATTTGAGTTACTTTGTCAGCATCAGCATTAAAAACAATCCGAAAAAACAGATTTTCAATGCTTTTGTCAGTTAATATTAAATCCTTTTTAACAAATTGATTTTTATTTGGATTGGGGGCTATTTTATATTTTTTATATCCAAGTGATGGTAAATCCCTGGCAATAAACCTGATTTTATTATTTTTTGAAAAATAGGGCACATTCTCGCCCGTCACCAAATCAATAATATTAAATGTTAGTTTCCGGTCAGTTTTAAACGGTATTTCTACTTCAGCATTTCTTTCCCAGGACAAAGAATTAAACAGCAATATACCTTCGCTTTCAAAACTGGTGTGAGGTGTATAAAAGCGATACAAACTACGCTGCCAGAGTTCATCGCTAATCAAATTCGCCTGATCAATATATCCCTTGCGAAAAGCCATTGTACTCACATTATCTTCCGGTGTTCCAAAACCGGCTTCGAGACCGGAACCATGACCGGAAAAATGAAGTAACATTTGATAAGCTTCGTCTAAGTCTTTTCCAGGAAATCGGATATCCGGATTTAACAGCCAATTGATAGTTGATAATTTTTCTACAGACAATAATTGATGTTGAATTGATCGCACGCCAATAAATTCTTTCGGCTCACTCTGGTAAAAAATATCCCAGTTAGAGGTCCAGTCACCTTTAATAACCGGAAGTCCGGACTTATAACGCTCAGAAAAATCTTTGGCAAATTCACCAAGAGTTGCAGCTTGTATCCTGGGATATTCATATTGCTTATTCCATTTTTTAATTGTCTCATATTGATCATTTGGAATTCCGGCATTGTCACTAAAAGCACTATTCAACAGAACCAACTCATAAGGATAATTAGTTGCCTCCATGTGATTTAATTTTGTCCAAAGCATCTGCTCAACAGCCATTGGATTTTTTTCCAATCCAACATACCTTCCTTCTGTATAAGCATTTGTAATATAAGTCAGGACACGACTCTCATCTGCACCCTCCCAAAAAAACACCTTTGGCAATTCCCTTTGTAATTTATTTTCACGATAGATTTCATTTATTCCACATGCTAAAAATCCGGTTCCGATCATTTCCAACATCTGGGGCATAATCCAGGACACTCCAGGTGAATCATTGTACATTGCCGCAGGAAAATCAATATTATAACAGGAATGATAATTAGCAGCCAAATCAAAAGAACGTATCATCTCTTCTACACCAATCCAACCGGTAAAAGGATTGGTATAAATCGGTGAAATATCGATTTGACCATTTTTTACATAATTCATAAAATCATTAAATATTTCCTGAGAAACACCGGATTTAAATACTTCAAAAACCCATAAACTTTCGACCATCCAGCGGAAATCCGAATCATCCCTACATTTTTGCAATACTTCCAGCATAGTCTGGATATGTCGCTCTTTTACAATGGGTTGAGTGTTTGTATATCCAATATCCATGTGAGATGTCATGGTTAGATACAATTTATAATGCTTTTGCTTTTTTAAAACTTTTAGTTTCTCAACTTTTTGGTCACCAAGTGAAAAAATGTATTTCGCTTTGCGGTCTTCCATTAACTCTGGAATATATATCTCACGACGATTATCGCCACACCTGACATCATTAAATTCAAAATCAAATTTATTATCTTCAATTCTTAAATGTAATCGGGCAGTCATACTCTTAGTCTCAGGTGAAAAAAATGTTACATCGATTTTCTGCATCAGTCGATTCTTATCCTTTTTAAAGAAAAATGTAGATTTCAGGTCACAACTGATTTTGTTTATTTTCAAAGGCGAAACAAGTTTAACTCCGGAAGGTACTTTTTGAGCAGAATCAACAATTCTTAAAAAAAAGCCCCAACCCCAGGGAGTTCCACCAAACCAATCAACAATTAAATTATTTTGTGAATTACCAACCCGTACCAAAATATGATTTTTACCTTTTTGAAATTTTACTGAAATAGAATCCTGATCAGCCAGCGCTCCGCGTTCCTGTGCAGATTTGTAGATACTGTTTCCATTTAACCAGATTTTCATTCGCGAATTACTTCCAACTAAAAATTGTACATCTTGCTCCTGCTCACAAAAAACGGTTGAAGAAGCAAAAGACTCGGTAGCATACCAGAGTTTTTCAGGAGATTTACCTGGCATCCAATGGCCAATAAGATTGTTGAAATCAATAAATCCATTTCTTTGGATTGATTGAACTTGCCAACTTAACTCACCATTTTCCACCAAACTGCTTTTTTCTTTTTTTCCCTGATAAGGATTAATGTTGCATTCATCAATTAAATTTTTATCGCCGGCAAGCCCAAACCCGACCAGTGCCTGATCAAAGGGACCGGCTGTCAACCAAACCGGAATAAAACCGGCATCAGAGAGGTCAATATAGTCATCTGCAAATCCCATTACGGAAAAAACAAACATACTAATTAATAATTTTTTCATCATCCTTTAATTCCACTCATCATAAAACCTTTTATAAAATATTTCTGGAACAGAAAAAACAGCACTATCATGGGAATCATCATCATTACAGAAGCAGCCATCAACATACCCCATTCAGTCTGATGCTGCCCGACAAACATTGCCAGCCCTAAAGCCAGCGTGCCTTTTAATTTGTCAGATAAATATATTAATGGTCCGAAAAAATCATTCCAGGTCATCATAAATGTCAGAATTGCTACTGTCGCTAAGGCAGGTTTTGCCAAAGGTAAAACAATATTCCAGTAAATTCGCCATTCCGAACACCCGTCAATCCTGGCCGCATCAAACAATTCCCGTGGTATGGTCAGAAAAAATTGACGCAACAGGAAAATATTAAAGGCACCGCCACCGAAAAACGCCGGAACAATCAATGGTTTGAAAGTATTCAGCCAACCAAAATTTTTAAAAAGAACAAAGAGGGGAATCACCGTCACTTGCATTGGCAACATCATTGTTGCTAATACAAAAATAAATAATGCGTTGCGCCCGGGCCATTTCAGACAGGCAAAAGCATAGGCAACCAGAGAACTGGATAATAATGTTCCAACAATTGTCATTGTAGAAACAAAAATCGAATTACGTAAATAAATCAGAAAAGGCATTTTTTTAAATACATTAGAATAATTTTCCCAATGAAAATGCTCGGGTATCCATTTTGGTGGAATAAGAAATATTGATTCATTCCCTTTTAAAGAAGTAGATAATATCCATAAAAAAGGCAAAATCAACATCGCTGCTACTCCAAATAAAAACATATAGGTAACTGTTGATTTTATCAATTTTCGTGAGGGAGATCCAATTTTCATGATTTTTCTCCTTCATAATAAACCAATTTTTGTCCTATTTTAAACTGAATAAGGGTTACAATCAGGATAAACACCAACAGTAGCCAGGCCAAGGCACAGGCATAACCCATACTAAAATCATCAAAGGCTTTATAATAAAGATATAAATTGTAAAACATGGTTGAATTCAAAGGTCCACCCTTGGTCATAACATAGGCCTCGGTAAAAACCTGGAACGAAAAAATCACTTCCAGCACTATCCAGAGAAAAATCACAGGTGAGACCATCGGAATTGTCACATGCCGAAATTTATTCCACCAACCACCACCATCAAGATCAACAACCTCGTACATTTGTTGTGGGATTCCCTGCAAGGCGGCCAAAAAAACCAGCATTCGCCCACCACCAATTGACCATAAACTCATTAAAATAATCGATGGTTTTGACCATTCCGGACTTTGTAACCATAATGGTCCCTGAATACCGAAAAATGCCAGCAAAGTATTGATTAAGCCAAATTGTGGATTTAGCATCCAAAGCCAAATTGATGACAACACAACCCCGGTAATGATTGACGGGATAAAATAGATTGTTCTAAAAAACCGAATGCCTCTAACCGCATTATTAACCAAGACAGCTAAAAGAAGAGAACCAATAATCGCCAGAGGTGTACGAAAAAATGTATAGAACATCGTATTCCAGATTGATTTCCAGAAATATGGATCCTTCATAATCAATTCATGATAATTTTTCATGCCAATGAACCGGGGGATTCTCAATACATCATATTGACAAAGGCTGTAATACAATGACATTATTATAGGGAAAAGCCCAAAAAGCAGGAACCCTAAAATCCAGGGCGATACAAACAAGTATCCAAGTAGCGCCTGATTTCTACGAAGTGGAGATTTCCAAAAGGATATTAGGTTTTTCATATTTTTCATTATTCTTTAAAATCCATTTTTGAACGAACATATTTATCATATTGAAGGGTTTTATGCAGTTCACGGTTTACCATTTCCTCGCCCTGTTTCAGGGCTTCTTCTATAGATTGTTTTTTATGCATAATATGTTCAACAGAATTATAAAACTCGCGCCAGAACACATCATGAGCCATTGGAACTACTGCCGGTGAATGTGCCAACTCGATGTGCTTAATAAAAATACCGGTCTCACGATCTTTATTAAATTCCTTATCATAAGCCGCATGTATATTGGCTGGAAAAAGATTTTCTTCCATTGCCTCAACACTTGCCAGTTGAACGTACTTGTCGGTCATATGCCTGATAAATTTCCAGGATGCTTCAGGATTGGCGGCGCCTCTTGGAATCGCTACCCACCAGCATCCGGAAAAACAGGTTGTTGCATATCCCTGGAAACTTGGAATCATGCCGATCTTATAGTCCAAATCAGGATGGTAACGTTCAATATGCTCGGGAAATGTTGACGGCAGGATCATCATGGCGACTTTTTCAGAAACAAAACTATGCTGATCTCCATATCCAAAACCAGCAGTAAAAGCAGCAAATTTATCTTCCTGAAAATCACCCATGTAATCCAAAACCCATTTACACGCCTTTTTCATTCCGGGATTATCCAGATCTAACACTTCTCCTTCATCAATCAAAAATTCAGCACCCAATTGCCAGGCTAAAATAATAGGAGTAGGCAAGGTGGATTGAGCCGGCACCAAAGCCTGCTGATAAAAAGGAATAAAACCAATCTGTTTTATAAAACCATCATTATCATATTTTGTTAATCTACGGGAATACTCCTGTACTTCCTGCCAGGTTTGTGGAATTTTTTCAGGATCCAGACCGGCTTCCCGAAATAGTCGTTTATTGATAAAAAAGGCATAAGATGCCGTGTAAATTGGCAAGGCAAATATATGTCCCTGCCATTTCATTTCTTTCCATAATGAAGGGAAGAAGAGAGTTGAATCAATCTTATCTCTTTCAATAAAATCTTCAAGGGGGCGCAATGCCATGCGAGATGCCCATTTTACAACTGGTGAAAATTGACTAATCACATCGGGAGTAGACCCGGATAACAGGGCGGTTAAAACTTTCTTTTCCTGCTCCTGCCAGGGAATAACAACTGATTTAACCTGAATATTTTCATTAACTTTATTAAAAGATGAAATATAATAAGGTAACTGCTCTTTCTGGCCAGTACTGTGCCAGTAACTAATCTCTGTTTTTCCATTATCTGATTCATCCGGATGGCTCAGTAGGAAAGGGATAATAAATATTGACCCCATAGCAATAAATCCAATTATTTGTAATATTTTTTTTATTATATCCATAGGCTCTATTTCAGGTAAATCATTTTTCGGTTTTTTTGCCAATATACTCCATCCTCTGCCTTTATCCTAAGTTGATAGATGTATAAACCACAGGCGAGTACCCGACCATGATTATCCATGCCTTTCCATTTTAGTAAATATTTTCCAGGTCGCCGATAATCACTTAACAGGTTCCGCACCATTCGACCAGACAAATCATAAATTGATAAATTGACTTCACCGGGTTTTGTTATTGTATACCCAATTGATGTTGAATTATTAAAGGGATTAGGAAAATTTTGATTGAGAGTAAATTGTCCTAATTTATTATCATCATCATCCTGAATATCAATATCATTTTCAATCTCTGTCAAATCCAGTGTAACAAAACGTGGTCTGTAAATATCTCCATAAGTAAAGGAATCCCATCCAAAAGAATTAACATTATAACTAATAAGTAGTTTTCCGGGCTCTGATAAATGGGGATGGGCTTTGGCATTGTAAGTGAAAACATTCTGATACTCATCATTTTCCGGACAATCCCAAATTATTTCATAAGGATCAAAAGGGCCGACCGGACTATCTCCAAAACGAATCGCAACACTACGACTCATTGTATTTAGCTGAAAGGCTGCAATATACTTGTCACTGGCTAAAGGGGTCAGACTATATTCCATTGAAATTTGATTTGTAATTGCTGCACATTTCTGGATATCAGAAACCCATTCTGTCCCATTCCAAAAATGATATTCGGAAAAATTACTAATATTTCCCGGTAAAACCCTTGATGATACCATTTCTTTACCATTGAATCCGCTACGAACACCATTAACATAAATATATCCATCAGTATTCGGATTTCCGGACTCTGTAGTCAAAGACATAATAGCCTGCCCTATTACAATCTGAGAACCGTCCGCCCCATTATATAATAATGGTGTATCCATTTGAATCACATCAACCGGGTTCAGTCCATCTTCAAGTCTAAATGAGATCAAAGAAATTCCGACAATATCCCACCCCCAGGCACCACCAATATCATTATGTCTGAGTCTTAAACCATAAACATAAATTGTATCATCAAGAGCAATTCCATCCATTAACCAATACCAATCACCCTCCTGTGATTCCGGCGTGTCTGGAACAAAAACAGCAACCGGTTCTTCATTGCTCATTCCCCAGGTAAATTCAATATTCTCCTCAACCGGCTGGTTGCCATCAAGTAAAGCCATAGTATTATTTACAAGGCTATGGTTTTCCCTAATTCCAGCATCATTAACATCCCCAATAAAAGTATCACTAAATAAAAACAGTGTGCTTCCAGGATTTTCCGTTGAATAAATTTCATTACCAGACAAGGGAATGGAATAAATTCCATCTGCTCCGGTCCAACCTGATGTTCGATTAAACATCGATTCCCACTCTATAGTCCGCTCAGATTCATAATCTGATGTATCATCCCAATCGCAGACAGTGGAATCGGGAATGCCAATAAAGTTGGGATAGGAAAATGCAGTATTGCCGGTACCTAAAAGATCTTTTGTAGCTTTAGTGGTGAGATACGCTAATTTAAAACAACCTTCCAAACTACCTGTTTGTAAATGCAATGTCACTTCAGCAGAAGGTGTATTTGAATAAGTATAACCGGTATCAGATATCAGGCAAATCCATTTCATAGATTCATCATATTGATCTGCTGGATAATAAAATTCCAAAGAATCTGTCCAGGCTGGAGATTCCAGCATCAATCCATTATTAACCTCATATTCATAATTTCCTGATAGAAATGACCAATCAATGGGCATCAATATTCCTACAATCCCTTTATGAGCATTAGTTGTTTCAGCAAATTCTTCACAGATAGTTAGTTTTACAGTAATTGTGTCATTAGGCTGCGCTTCTGTCGGTTGTTGAATATCTTCAAAATAGCAGTGGGAATACATTAAACATACTATTATTAATAATGGCAGAATAATATTCCGAAAAATTTTTTGAATTTTAATTTTTAAGAGTTCATTAATATTAATTCGAGTAAGCAATTATATAATTCCTAAATTTTTTATACTAAAATGTGAATCCAATCGTAAAACGATGAGTTGATCCAAATATTTCACCAAATGATACATGGGCATAATCAAGACTACCGGCGATTTTGCCAAGATCCGGAAGTTGCAGCCCGAAACCTGTAGTTATTTTTTTTTCTCTGTCATTAATCTGCAAACCACCCCGAAGCGCAATTATATTCAAAAATTTGTATTCCAAACCGGCATTTACCAATTCATTTGCATCTGTGGGATGAATCAATTCTGCTGAAGCAATCATCTGGTGTAAATCATTAGAAAAAATCTTGTCACTTGCTCCAACTCTAAATAGCAGCGGTGACCTGAATTGCTGATCTGCAAGCACCATATCAGGCCCGAAATGCTGTAATGTAAATGCTATTTTCAAATCACGAAATCCGGTATAATAAATCGTTCCGATATCAAAAAGCAGGTTTGAAAATGATCGATTATCCAGAACTTCCTGTACATATTTAATTTGAATGCCAATAGTCAATTTATCAGTATAACGACGGGCAACTGATAATCCGATAAGATAATCACCTGCTCCAACCATATTGCCTGTTCCGGCCGGTTCCAGAACAGTGGTCTCTTCAAAATCTTTAATTTGAAAACTAATCCCGCTTAAACCAACAACAAAGGATTTCACCGGAAAAGCTAAGGCAAAAGCATCATGACTACTTTCCACCAGCCAGTTAGTATGAGAAAAAGTAACCTGTGGCGCAGTTATAAATCCAATTCCAGCTACATTCCAAAAAACCGAATTAACATCCTCTGATAAACTCGAATACGCTTCACCCATAGAAACTTCACGAGCTCCAGTACCAATTTTCAAAAACTGCAAACCGGCACTACCGGCTTTAGTAAAATTAAATCCATAATCAAACTGGGCTTGGGCAAATTGTAATGAAAATAACAATATAAATATATAAACTAAACTTCTCTTCATAAATATCACCATTATTTGATTAAAATTAATGATCCTTTGGCAACACCAACCTGCGAATCAACAGTCCAGAAATAAATTCCGGGAGCTGTCCTCTGCCGTGCATCAGTTAATTGATCCCAAATCTCTTCACCGGAATTAAGATTATCATGCACCATTTTCCGCACTAATTCACCGGCACTGGAATAAATCCGAATAGTACATTTTGCTGGTAAATTGGACCATATTATTGAATTCGCATCAGCCCGAGCCGGGAATCCGGACTGTTCCCGAAAGGGATTTGGAAAAACTTTTATATTCAAAGTTGTGGAATCGGGAAAACTGGCTGCCAGAATAGGTTGTTCATTACGATTAGTAAGCCAACTCTCATTTTTATCTTCATCAGTTGCAGTTACTGCGTAATAATATCCAACTCCGAGATTAATATTACTATCTTCAAATTGCCATCGACCGGTTTCATAATTATAATATCTATCTTTATCTAACTCGCGATCTGGTCGGATATATCTCTTTATTTCTTCATAAGGTCCGATAAATGAACGATCGCTGCGATAAATGCTATATTCCTTAAAATCATTAATTCCGGTAATTGGATCAATATAACTACTATCAAAAGGTTCCCAGCTTATTGAAATTTTCTGGCTTGATGGAAGAGGTAATATCTCAATATTTGGTGATGGAGGTGGAACATCGGTTAATTGACAATTATTTCCATAAAGATTTTTGGCATTGTCAATTGTCTCCTGGAGTAAAGCCAAACCCTGGCTGAGTTTTTCCTGAACTGTAGGATATTCTGTTTCAGGAATATCTATTACATCTTCCAAAGGAAGACCGTTAACTGCTTCTACCAGACTTATTATAACTGATTCAGATGGATCAATTGTATAAGGACCACAGGACATTAGCATAATCGGAGTAATGCGAATTTCCGGGTCGGCCTGCATAGAGTTGTCAGTACCTGACAACAGATTGTAAAGTGATTCTTTACTGGCAGAACCGGATAAACTAAAATCCTTGGAATGTCCGATAATACTAGCCCATAATACATTCGCCGGTTGCTCCCGATTATCAGTAGCCTGATCAGCGCCAAGCAAAGCAAATCCGGCATAGCCCGGTGTTCTTAATTCCTCAGCCTCATTCCAATAATTTCCCCAATCCCACATATATTGAGTATAATTTGCCATAATATTATCATAAGCATAAAGCAAGGCCCGGGAGGAGTCGTAATCTACCGATTCATCTTCCCGACTCAATTCATCACCCCAGCCGTTATGTACTATCATATCCTGATAACTTGGACGTATCAAATATGGAAAACCAATGTAAGTGTCTGTGATAGTATTATCAGTATTATTAGTAACCACATAATCAATGATGATGAAATTATTAATATCCGGTAAACTCCAGGCTTTACTGGTGCGTTTTACATGAATATTTTCAGGTGTTGTCCACTCAGCTATGATGGTTTCTTCAGGCAATGTAGGATCAAAATCATCACTTTCAATAAAATTTTCAATTTCAACCATTGCTTCAAATTCTCCCTTATTAACAGGAGATAAAGGACCGTTTTCAGAGAAAACGATTGAATTACCACTATTCTTCCAGCCAATCCACATTCCACTACCAACCATATAAGAGCGCTGATCATCTTTATCAATCAGATTATGAGGGCCGCCAGGCCAATCCATTCCGGGAAAAAACTCATAACGGTTAGTTGGATTAATAGCGCCAATAGTGCCATCATCCTTCATAGTTTCCCATAGATTTCCACGATCATGTACTTTGATTTCCGGAGTTCGCAATTGAGCTCGCATCGGAACCAACCCTAATCCTATAAATACAATAATTAATCCATATTTAATTTGCTTTAACATAAACAAATCCTCACCATTCTTATTTTATCATCTAAAATTATATTTCATTCCAAAATAAATTCTTCGGGTCTGAGCATAATTCTGCCAGGAAATATCATATCCATACTCATCAACTGAAGGAACTGTACCATTATTAATATATTCTTTATAAACAGTATTCGGATCATTGTAATTATATTCTCCAAGAGAGATCAGATTTTTACGGTTAAACAGGTTTGTTACTCTTATATAAAAACTCATATTATGCTCTTTTGTAACTTCAATGGTTTTTTCCAGACGCATATCAATAGTTTGATATGCCGGTAACCGGTGATTATCATAAGTATCCGGTGGATCGTCAGGCGCTAAATAAGTAAAGGTCTGACCGCTGATATATTGATATAGAAAACTGGCACATACACCTTGTAAAATTGGAGTAATTATCGGAATTCGCAGATTATCAGGATATTTCAGAAAAATATTTGTTCGAACTGTATGAGGACGACTATAAGAATTTTGGATAGGAATACGCTTATTGACTTCTGTATCCCATTGGTAAGTATAATTGCCTTCTTCATCAATATAAATCCTTCCCGGACTGGCTCTTCCAATAGTTGATTTGGAAAAACTATAATTAATATCCAACGTAAATATACTGGAAAACAATGTCCGCAAAGTTGTTTCAAATCCACGGGCATCTCCATAGTCGCCGGGAAAAACACTGGCATAAAACCCATTCTCTGTTGTTGAACCAAGAAACGGGTCATAGCCATAGATTCTACGATCAAAAAGATGAGCCCGGGAAAAACTTTTATTAAAAGCGTCTTTGTAAAAAGCGGTTACATCTAAAACAGCAAAATCACCAAAATTTTGCTTTATTCCAACTTCAAAGGAAGTTGTTCGTTCCGGTTCCAATGGTTGTGAGGTAATGGATACAACTCGCTCAGGATCACCGGAAGTTGACGGAATATGCTCCGGCTCACCACCTTCAGCATTAGCCGCATCCACAGCATTTTTTATACCTTTTACTAGATAAAGTGATCTAAGATAGCTAAATGCAAACATCCGATCCATTGGAGGTATCTGATAAAAATGTCCATAAGTAAAATGGAGTAAAGTCTTATCAGTAATCGGGAATGAAACTCCTAAACGGGGACTTATCATGTGAAAATCCGGGGCTTTTTCCCGTGGCTGATTTAAAGCATTTTCAAAAGAATATTTTACATTCCCGAGAGAATCCACCTGATCGCCATCAGGATCCAGGTAACTGTTATAATCAGGATTCATTGCATAATTGCTAATATTATTGGTAGAAAACCATTCATAATTTGGATTAAAATAATCATACCGTAAACCCAGGTTAAGAATCATGCTTTCAAATTCCATTTTATTTTGAATATAGAATGCAAACTGGATTGGATTAAAAGTTTCATGTAAGCTTCGATTCATAAAAAGATATGATTCTGTTTTCCAATCTGCAAAAGAAGGCAGTCGGTAATTTTTATATTCAGCGATTTGATTATATCGATATTCAAATCCGGTTTTGAGACAGTTATGAGCATTCCATTGCCAATTCCAACTTCCGATTATTGAAAGATCGCTGGTCTTCCAATGCTCATCAGAAACAAAACTCCAACCGTCAAAAGGTTCAACAAATGTATCATAGGATAATGTATCATATCTTTGAAATCCCCATATATCAGGATTTGAACTTTCCCCAATCTGAGTGTATTTACTTGGACTTGTAACATGATCTACAGAATAATAACTCAGTTTAAGATCATAATTCATGCGATCGGAGAGTACATGATTCCAAATCAAACTTATTAAATTTGTTTTTGTGTCCAGAGGAGAACCCCATCCACGATAATATTTAGCCTGATTTGCAAATAATCCATACTCTTGCATCGTCGAATGCCCTTCTTCATTATAGAATCCGGTTAACCGCAGTTTCTTATTTGATTTTATCTGAAAAGCAAAATTATAGGTTAAATTATTAAAATCATGTGTATCTATTGGACGCGGTAAAACATAGGCTTTTTTCTTAACCTGAGAAGCAAGGAAAAAACTTCCCCGAAGATTTTTTGTGTGTAATAAAGGACCACCAAGACTTAAATAAAAATTTTGATCCGGAATTTTTCGGTAATCATAAGTATTACTTTTACGATAAGGTGTCCACCAATCAGGATCGACCTGCCCTATCGTGGCTGTTGAATCGTAAAAGTTATAAATGTAATTATTCCACCACATATCCTGTGGTGTATTTGTATGATCACGAAATTCTTTCTGATAATCTTGCCACCATTGATTATCAAGGTCTGTCATATATTCAATATGATCCAACACTTGCGGATCATCCAAAGCAGGAATATTTCCATTATATGAAGCCTCCCATTCAGAATGCTCCTGATATAAATAATTCAGATGTTCCTGAACCTGGTTTTGTGAGGGATGACTGTAGATATAATTCCCAAAATGATGTTGTCCGGCTAATCCATATTCATACTCAAAAGACATGGAAAATTTATCACCGCCCTCTTTTGTTACAACATTGACAATTCCAGATTGAGCCTCTCCGTATTCGGCATTAAACCCCGATGTGATTAGTTGCACTTCCTCAATAGCATGTAAATTAATATTGGTAAATGAACCACCTCTATCCGCTCGTCCTTCTATCAATGATGAAACACGCACACCATCAATGAACCATTTGACTTCTCCCTGATCACCACCACGAATAGAATAGCGAGGTTCACCACGGCCACTTCTGTTTGATTCCGAGGTTACTGGCAAAGGATTGAAAAATATTCCGGTCTGGATCATCAGACCTTCCTTAGCATCAGTAACCGGCAACTGGGTGAGTTCTTCCAATTCAACAAACTGGGTACTGTTGGTAATATCCTCCTGGATTACCGGCCGCTTTGCAGTAACTACAACCTCCTGACCCATATCAATGGCCTGAGGTTCCAATTCTAAATCGACAGTTGTAGTATGATCAATATTAACTTTAACATTTTTAACTACCAGTTTAGCATAGCCGATATTTGATACATTCAATGTATAGGTTCCTGGAGGAACTGACAAAATAAAATATCGTCCCTCAGTATCTGAAGCAGCACCGAACATCTGACCTTTTACAACAATATTAACACCAACCAGAGGTTCGCCACTATTTTTATCACGAACCAAACCTTTGATTTTTCCGGTAACTCCAGCCAGGGTTAAATTGGGAAAAAAGCCAATAATCAGTAGTATATTCAGTAAACCGGCAAAAAGTATTTTTCTTTTTATCATAAGACTATCCCTATATCACAAAAATTAAATTAACAATTTTAAACCATGAACGGCTACAAATCTATTCATCATCTGGAAAATATTTAGTAATAATATCTCTGATGTTGTGTAATCGGGTTTCCATTAATTCTATGGCTTTGTCTTTATTTTTATTTTTTAATGCATTATAAAGACTGACATGAAGTTCATAATCTTCCTTGCATGCCATATGCTCATTGATCATATTTAGTTGTTTATCAGTATATAAATTAGTGATAACCAAAACAATTTCAAGAATTATTATGTTGTTGGAGGCTTTTCGGATTTCATGATGAAATTCCAGGTAATCCAAACCACATTCATTAAAATTATCCAAATGCTGTTTGGCATCACCAAGAAGTGCTTTCATATTTTCCAACTGTAATTGGGTCAAATTATCAATTGCCAGAGATACAATCATACCTTCCATTGCAAGACGGGCATCAATTAACTCCAGTAATTTGGATTTTGGTAAAGGTTTGGCTGTTGTCATGGGGTTCGGTAGAAACAGAGTGTCGAAATAGCGGCCGACAAATATTCCGGAACCATGTTTAATGACTATAGAGCCAATTGTTTCTAATTTTTTTATTGCCTCACGTAAAGTAGGTAACCCCACCTGAAAGAGTTTAGCGAATTCAGCAGTAGATGGTAATTTATCACCTTTTTTGTAATTATTTCGAACAATAAAAGCTCGTACTTCTTCTGCCAAATAATCAGATAGGGATTGTTTATTTATAGGATTAATATCTCTCAAACCAGCCTCCACACTTAAAGTCATTTGTTGAGTTTTAGTGTGAAATAGTTTATCCCTATATTTTTTTAATGTCAAGAGAAAAATGTCATTTTATTTGGCATTCCCCGTTTTTTCAACAATGAGTTGCACTTACTTGTTGAATCCAGGCATATTTTTCAGGCGGTTACCAATTTATATTACATGTTTTCGGTGGGATGCCAAATAAAAAAAATCAAGAGAAATCTTGAACCTTGATTATTTTTCTTTTAAGTTAATAGCCAATTTTGAAAGGGATGAAATAGCATGAAAATTTTAAAATTAATAATTCTTTTAGTATTTCTACAAATGTCAATATTCGCTGAAATTCATAGTTTGGTCAGAGTTCACGTATTACCTCCACAAGACGAATTTGCCTTAACACAGACCGGTATTTCTCTTGAAGGAGCAGCCCATAAAAAAGGACAGTATTGGGATGTAATAGTTTCGGAAACTCAACTTGATCGTCTTGTCTCTGAAAATTTTTCCTTTGAAATTCTTATTTCCGATATGACAAAGTTTTACCAGGATAGATTTGATAGCGAATTGGCCAAAGATTTTGGTCTTGGAAGTATGGGAGGGTTTTATACATTTACCGAAGTATTAGCTGAATTGGATGAAATGGTATCTCAATTCCCGGAATTAATTACTGTTAAACAAAATATTGGTACATCCCTTGAAGGCAGAGGGATTTTTGCTGTTAAGATTTCGGACAATCCCAATCAAAATGAAACCGGTGAGCCGGAAGTTCTGTATACCGCTCTTCATCATGCTCGGGAACCGCAGGGAATGATGGTATGTATCTATTATATGTGGCATTTACTGGAAAATTATAATTCTGACGAAAAGATTAGGGAACTGGTAGATAACCGCCAGCAATGGTTTGTTCCGGTTGTTAATCCTGATGGGTATGTATATAACCAGACAATTGAACCAAATGGTGGTGGTATGCAAAGAAAGAACAGACGGCCTAATGGTTGTTCCGGTACGACTGTCGGAGTGGATCTTAACAGGAATTATGGATTTATGTGGGGCTATGATAATTCCGGTTCCAGTGGATATACATGTGATGAAACTTATCGTGGTACAGCCGGATTTTCTGAGCCGGAAACCCAGGTTATCCGGGATTTCTGTATTGCCCATGATTTTAAACTTGCTTTGAATTATCATACATATTCCAACCTGTTATTACATCCTTATGGATATGAAGAAGGGGCTTATCCTCCGGATGATGATCTGGCAACTTTTCGTGAATATCTTAATACAATGTCCGGCTGGAATGGATATACTGTTGGTACCGGTTTTGAAACTTTGGGATACTTTGTAAATGGTGAAGCCTGTGACTGGATGTATGACGAATTGGGAATTTTTGCATGTACTCCGGAGGTTGGAGGCTCAATGGATGGATTTTGGCCGGCAACTAACAGAATTGTTCCTCTGGCCGAGGAAAATCTCCAGCCAAATTTATTCTGGGCATGGATGGCGGGAATTTATTTGGAAATTTTTGATTCCAATATCAATTGTTCTGAATATCCGGATCCCGGAGAAAATTTTTCTCTTGAATTTAAAATTAAAAATAAAGGTTTGGAAGATTCTGATGGTAATGTATCTCTGAATATTTCATCATCTTCACAATATTTACAAATTCTTCAAAGTAGTTTTAATCTTGGGAGTATACAAGCCCGACAAAATACAGATATTCAGTCGATCAATCTTTCTCTGGAACCTGCAACTCCGGTTGGAGAAAAAATAGTTATTTTATTGGATCTTAGTGATGGAACTGGATACAGTTTTATTGATTCTGTGGTTTTTCGGGCTGGAACGCCTACAATTATATTTAATGAACAGGCAGAAGAAGATATGTCATTGTGGGAAACCGGAACAAACTGGGGAACAGATAGTCCGGGTTACCAAGGCGATTTTAGCCTAACTGATTCACCTACAGGAAATTACCCTGCCAATGTATCGAATGAATTAATTTTAGCGGGAAGTGTTGATTTGTCAGAAGTTAGTTCTGCTACTTTATCTTATATGACTAAATGGAGTATTGAGTCCGGTTATGATTTTGGACAGGTTGAAGTTTCATCTGATAATGGAAATACCTGGATTGATCTACAAGGCCAAAATATGAGTATTGGTTCTGGTTCAGGGGTTCAGCAAACCGGAGAATATGGTTATGATGGGTTTCAGAATGAATGGATTCTGGAAACTATTGTTCTTGATCAGTTTGTTGGAAACTCTGATTTATTGTTCCGCTTTGTACTATCTTCGGATTCAGGAGTAGAAGAGGATGGTTGGTATTTGGACAACATTATGTTGAGTTATTACCCGGAAATTACATTCACTTTAGGTGATATTAATTTTGATGGTAAAATAAATGTTACAGATGTTGTGAAACTCATTAATTTTATTTTGAATTCCAGTCTGGTTCCAACAGAGTTTGAGGCTTTGGCTGCAGATGTTACTAATGATCAGAATATTGATATTTCAGATATTGTTGCCTTAGTTAGCATGATATTGAATACTTGAATTTAATTCTAATATTCCTGAGATTTTGTAAATAAAACAGGATGTTAAGTGTTATAATAAAATAATTATTAACAGGTTCTGATTATAGGCTCTGTCAAAAGTCCTTAATTCTTCATTTTAATCGATTATAATGGTTGATATAAAATTTTACTTACAGATTATGATTTCTTTCATATGTGTTAAAGGTCACTGTTTTATTTATAAAATTTTTTTAGTTTCAATAGTAAATAAAAAAGGAGATTATTATGAAGAAAGGCAATAATTTAAAATTACAAATTTTTGTCGTGGCAATTTTTGTAATGTTCACAGCAGTTTGTTTTGCTCAGCAGGCAAATCCTGAATTATTTAAAACCGGTGCTTCAAACTATCAGAAGCAAACATTAGAAAATTTTGAAATCAAGGAAATGCAAAAAGCAAATCCGAAATTTGAATTATTAAAACAACGGAATATACTGAAACAACTGAAAATGGCTGGTAATAAACCGGATATGTACAAAAGAAATAAAAATGATAATCTATTTAGTGGTTCCCGTCCTGATCAGAATTATCAAAAATCTAAATCCATTTTTTATAACACTGGAAGAATGAATCTGGGTTACCCCGATTCTGTTTATTATCATTTTGAAACCGGGGAAAATAGTGATGATACTCTGGGAATGGATGTAATGGTTACCAGTAATGAAGGTGTAAATTTTGGTAATGAGGGCAATCCATTTTTTGTTGATCCCAGTATGCTTTATTATCTCTCCGTTGACAGTTCATTGGATATGATTAATGAAGTACCGTCAATTTACGATACGTCAATTGTCTGGACTGATATATCCTGGGATTGGAATGGTGGTAATAATGGTCAGCCTCTGGCGCCAGGAAATATCTGGGTGGTTTATACCCGCACAACCAATTGCTATGTAGTGTTGGAAGTTACAGAGGCCAGTAGTGGCTGGAACGATACATGGTTCGAATTTAATTATAAATATCAGCCAAATGGTACAACCGATTTTAGTGGTGGTTCTGTGCCGGTTGATTATAATTTCCTGGTTAATGGAGAAGTTTCTGATACTATTACCGTAGGAGATCAACCTGAATTTACTTTTAATTTTCCTGATGGAATTTCAGAGTTAGATTTTAATTTTTATTGGGATGTAAATGAAGATGGAATGTTAGATGATAGTGATTATTTTATCGACTATATGGGGTTATCTGATAATGATGAAAATGATCAGGATCCGGCTTCCGGAAGCTACACATTTGTTTTAGATGATGAAAGTGAAGGGATGAACAGACTTCATGGAAGTATGATCTATGAAGTATGTTCTTATTCAGGATGTGAAGCAACGCATCTTTATTGGAATAATCTTCAATCAGAATTCTCAATTTCCGGGCAGGCAATAAATGGAATTGATAATGAACCTATCCAAGGAATAATTGTCATAGCTTTTGCTATGAATTATGATACTTTAAGAGATGATGACGGTCCTGGAGAAATATGGATTGATTTTACTGATTCAGATGGGAATTATTTCATTAACGTACCTTCTCCTGTAAATAATTCCGGTATTGAATATCAGGTAATGTCGCAGGATTATTTGCAAGTTACCAATGGATTAGTCGGAGATCCATCTGATTATGAAATTTGGGTAAATGGTGATATGACTGGTTATGATTTTATCTATAATGAATTAAATTCGGCAATATATGGTTATGTTTTCGATGATGAAGGAAATCCGATTGAAGGTATTGGTGTGTGTGTTAATGATTTTTCTCATAATAATTATTATTCCGATGCAAGCGGTCATTTTTCTATTCCTGTACCACCCGGAGAATACAGGATGAATTTTATAAACGAAACAGTTATTCCAGATTATATGTTACCGAATCAAGATAAATGGGTTGTAGTAGAGCCAAATGACTCGATTTATGTTGAGTTTAATCTATTTGAAACAGATGCAACAATCTCTGGTAATGTTTACTTAAATGGTGTTCCTGCACCCTGGATAACAATAGATGCATGGCATGAAAGATGGGGTGAAAATCAGGAAAATTATGGCTGGACTCAGAGCGAATCTGATGAATCTGGATATTATGAATTGCATGTGAAAGCTGATGAGTCTGAGGAAGATGGTGGCTATGGGATTAATGTATGGGATAAGCCTCCCGGCACTATTTTGGAGACAGAGCTTCATAATATTCCGGCAGGAGCAACTGGTATTGATATTAATTTAATTACAGTAGAGGGTGGACTATACGGAGCATTTATAGATGGAGTTAGTGGTGATACTCTTTACGAGAATGTTGGTATGATGGCCAGAAATATGGAAACTCAAGACCATTATTCTACCTGGCCGGATTATGAAACTGGAGAATATATTTTATATCTTCCTGATGGCATGTATGAAATTCATTATAACGGCCCGGGATATTCTCATTCATGGGGAGATACCCTATTAATTTCCGGATCCTTAATTCATTTTGATGTTATTATGGATCCTATAATTTTGGATGGTGCCGTGTATGGATATATTACTAACTGCATAACTGGTTTTCCAATCGAAGATGCGGAAGTAAATATTGGGAATAATTTATTCTGGAATAATACATATACTGATGAAGATGGATATTATTGGATTGATGTACCGGAGGGTCACTACGGAATGAGCGTTCATCGGGATGGTTATAATTCTGAATGGCGACAAGTCGAGGTTCAACAAAATGAAATAGAGGAAAACTTTTGTCTGAATTCAATAGAATCAGATGCTGTATTTAAGGGTACAGTATATGGTGAAAATGTAAATAAGGAATATTTTCCTTTACCATGGGCAGGAGTGCATGTCCATAACTGGGAATTTGATTTTTTCCAGATAACTGACGATAGTGGGAATTTCTATTTTGACCTGCCAAATGGATTTTATCTGGTTGAAATAGCTGCTGAAGAATATTTAATGCAAATTGATAGTATATATGTTGATAACGAGACTGTTACCAGAGATTATTATCTGGAAAAATTAAATATTGAAGGTTTTATTGCCGGTAGAGTTTTTGAGGAAAATAGCAACTCCCCGATTGGTGGTGCTTCTGTATTTATCGGTAATATAGAAGATTCTACAGGATTTCATCAATTTACCGGGCCTAACGGATTTTATTCTTTCGGAGTTCCAAACGGTGTATATATAATGAGAGTAGAAGCTGAAAATTATATTACCTTTTTTAAAGAGAATATAGTTGTGGAAAATGATACAGTAGCAGTTCCCGTTCCTATGGAAAAATTCGGTGCAACATTATATGGATTTGTTTATGATGAAAATTCCGGGAATCCTATTCCCAACGCCTGGATCGATGTTGAAAATCTTGAGACCGGTGAATGGTATTACGCTGGGACAGATTTTAACGGATATTTTAATATTGGAGTACCCAATGGTCTTTACCAGATTTATGCCGGAGCTGATCAATATGAATGGAGTGCTTCTGATTCAATGTGGGTTGAAGACGAAGAAGTTTATCTGGAATTTAATTTGAGAAAAGAAATGGGTGAGGCAGTACCACCGAATATTGTTATTGTAAAAGATGTTCCAAATGATCAGGGTAAACAGGTTAGAATAGTCTGGCAAAGTGGATACCTGGAGTGGGGCAACTTTAAGGAATATAGTATCTGGAGAAATGTTCATGATGAATTGTGGGATTTTATTGCAACAGTTCCCTTTATTGGATATGGACCATATTCCTATGTTTCTCCAACATTAATTGATTCTAATGCCTATACCGGGCCGGAAGAAAATTTTTGGTCAGATTTTATAGTTGTAGCACACACTAATATGCCTGATTTTATTCTCTATTCTGATCCTGTTTCCGGCTATTCTATTGATAATCTCCATCCACATGCACCGTTAAATTTTCGGGCTGATGCCGGAGAAACAGATATTACTCTGAGTTGGAAGCATATTGATGATGAGGATTTTGATTATTATGAAATTTATCGTGGAACTTCATCGGGTTTTCAAATTACAGAACCTTTTGCAGTGACTATTGATACAAGTTATATTGATAATTCTGTTCAATCCAATGAGTCCTATTATTATATCATCAAGTCAGTTGATTTTAATGGCAATGCAAGTAATTCTTCCCAGGAGGTCAGTGCTTCACCGGTTTCCATTACTCCTGAACATACTGTTCCTGATGAATATAGTTTGGCTCAAAATTATCCAAACCCCTTTAATCCTACAACTGTTATAAAATTTGGATTACCGGAAGATGCACGGGTTCAAGTTTTTATTTACAATCTGAATGGATATTTTATTCGGGAACTGACGAATGATAACTTTAATGCCGGATATCATATTCTGAACTGGGATGCTACAGATAATTCCGGTTCTCAGGTAAGTAGTGGAATTTATATTTATACAATTGTGACAGAAAATTATAAAATGACCAAAAAAATGGTTCTCATTCGATAAGTATAATAACAAAGTAAAAAAAAGCCGTTACATATTTTGTAACGGCTTTTTTTTTAAATTTCCAAAAAATTTATCTGATCTGTAAGACAATATACATATCAGGTTATATTTCTGCTCCTTCTGTTGATTTTTCTAGTCTCCTGGCTTGTTTCAGGAATTCATCTACGCTTAATTCTCGCATGAGAACAATTCCGTGAGCAGCGCGTATTTGAGGATGATCATTCTCATAAAAATAGTTTTTACCTAATAATAATTGAAGGTCATGTAATTGATTGCACCAGATTTTTTGAGACAGGTCATTAAAAGTTCCGTCCAATTCATAACTGGGGAAAGAAGCGGATTTTTGGCTTAAATAACATTTTAAAAAGGATTCTCTGAGGATAGCCATTCCATTTAATGAAACCGGCACAATAATATCAGCTTCAGATGGATGAAAACGGTACCACACATTTCTGTATCCCCAAATTTTGATATTTGAAATATCTTTTTCTTTTTTCCATAGTCTCAGGGCTTCGGCAATTGCCTGCAATACTTTATAGTGAGTATCAGGTCCACTGCCTTCAGGATCAAGAGCCAGGGTAATAACACCGGGATTCACTTGTTTCATTAATTCCAAAATCGGCTTAACATCTCTTGAGCGATCAGGTTGTTCTGTAAAAATGTCACCGGTATAAAAGCCAAGTCTCAAATGTGAGACATTTTTAACCTGTACACCAAAATGAGCCCAGACAAGTTCCTCTTCAAATTCCCGGATCATACCTTTTAGTTTTTGGATTTTCGGAGGATTCTTTTCGCCATCATAGCTACTAATAATTGTAGCCAGTATTTCATTTATTGTAGCAAGTAATTGCTTTTCATCGTTAATGGAATAAATATCTACAAGAGCTCTGACTATACGATGGCTTACTCCACGTTCCTGTCCAAGTTCATCATTGGCAGCTACTTTGACCAGATAATGATAAATGTCTTTATCCCATTTGAATCTATATCCCAGATTAAAAAAGTCAGGGTATTTTATCATCTGGATCTGCCCATTATTTATAAAGTATTTGGTTTTTTCCAGGATTGTTTTTAGGAATTGATTAGTTACTGATGTAAATCCTGAGGTTAAAACAGAAAAGTGATGTTTATGGCGGGGTGTTTTTGTTAATTCAATAATGTAAGGTAGGTAACCCAGCATAATATCATCATGATGAGGTCCGGTATGCAAAAATACCTGATCGTCAATCGGATTGACTTTTGAGGTTATCTTTTTTGTAATATCCTGAATAACATCTTTGGCTGTATTTTTGTTTAATCCTGGAATCTGGCTGCAAAAAGGATCATTTTTCATCTGCTCTAAAGTTAATTTGTCTCCGAAAGTATCTGATTTTTTACACAATTCTATTATGGCATATTTGGTTTTTTCCGGAGTCCATTTATCTTTTGATAACCAATTGCTTTTGTAGTCTGTTAGTTGAGTAGCAGCCCCTGAAGTCAGGTAAAATCTACTGTTAGGAATTTTTTGCAAGCATGAAGCGGGATATAGATTCACCGGTTCGTTTTCTATTGATGCCTTGACTATGGATGCTTTAGCTTCTCCGGCTGCTATGATAATAGCCAGGACTTCCGGGTTATAGGTAATAGTCGCTAATCCAATTGTAATAACCAACCGGTTGCGAGAGATTTCAATTCCTCCCAGATCAGTTGCAGCAGCGGCCTGGGTTTCAAAGTTTGTTTCAGTCAGCCTGGTTGTGGAATTAAAATCCGAGCCTCTGACATTAAATGCAATATGTCCGTCTGGGCCGATGCCCCCGAGGAAAAATCCTATACCACCAAGTTTCCGAATTTTTTCTTCAAATTGACCACACCAGTTATCAATCATAAATATTGATTCCTGCTGGGCCTTTTCTTTTCTTGTTTTGCATTCTTTGAATCTCAGGGAAAGATCTACTTTATGATCAGGGAAAATTTCTCTGGCGGGCTTTTTTTGATATAGTTCAATTTCGTTACTGTTGATGAATAATCCCCGTGCCGGATCAAGATCAAAACCTTTTATATAAAAATTTTGAACATAATCATAAAAACTATTTTTTTGCCTGGAGTCGATTGGATAAAATTCATCTATCTGGACAAAATGTAACCCTCGCAGAGAGGGTTTCTTTCGCAGGTTTACATCATATTTTTCGAAAATTGAAGAGACTTTCTTTGAATCCCAATTATTCAAAATATGGTGTGTCCATTTGATAAAAAACTCCGGTGTTTTCCCTGTTGGAAGACTTATAACACCTTCAGGGTTTTCTGAAACCCATTTTAAAAATTTTAATGAAGTTAATAAACCTAATTGTGGAAAGTTGTCGACGATGACATAAGGAATATTTGCTTTGTGAATACTTGTTCCTGATTCTAACATGAACTGTTTTTCAATTTTGTCAAAACCCATAATAAGAAATCCTCCTTTATTAAGGTAATTTTAATAGCAATGTAAAAATCGAAAAGGTAGTTTAGGAATAAATTATTTATAAAGAAACAAGTTTTTAATATTATTTTAGGATTAACAATTTTCGATTATGTTACTATTAAATAATCAGATAAATCCTTAAAACATCTCTCTATATCTTTATAACCTTTATCAAAGGCTGCGTAAAGGTTAGGTTTGTTCCGTTCTGCTCGTCCAAGGTTAAGGGAATATTCCGGACGAATGATGAAAACTTTTCCTTCTTTTTCCAGTTCGTCAATATAATCCAATGTCTCATTGTATCTTTGACTTCTGGTCTGGAGGGCTTTTATAAGTCCTTTGAATTTCGGATATCTTAATTTTGCATATATTGATGAATTGGATTGTTTTTTTCTATATCCTTTGGGTTGAGTTAATATTAAGACATTTTTTTTATTGCCATCTTTTAAACTTTTATGAATTGGCACAGAGTCTGAAAGGCCTCCGTCCATTAAAATTTTACCATTATATTTAACTGGTTTCGCGATAAAAGGCAAACTAGATGAGGCTTTTAATAATTTCATAAAATCATCTCCAATTTCTGCTTTATCAAAATATATTGGCTCACCGGAAATGCAATCAGTTGCAACTATTATAAATTTTTGCTGATTCTGTTTAAAAGTTTTATAATCAAAAGACACCAGTTTGTTTGGTATTGTATCAAAAATAAAATCCATTCCAAACAATTCGCCTTTTAGAAATAGGCGTATATAACTCAAATATCTGGAATCATTAACAAAAGAAATATTAACGATTTTATTTCTTTCAGTCTGCCTGGAAATATAATTCGCCCCATTACATGCTCCCATTGAAACACCAATCACATATGGGAAATATATATTTTTTTCCATTAAATATTGTAAAACTCCTGAAGTATAAACTCCTCTTAATCCGCCACCCTCGAGTATTAATGCTGTTTTTTCCCTATTCAATTGTTTTCCTCAAATTTTTATAGTTCCTAACTTTGTTACTTTATTTTCCAGTTAACATACTACTTTTTTTAAAAAAATGAAATACTGGTTTCTGACTGTTTCCGGCAAATGAAAATAAAAGTTCAAAAATGGTTTGAAGATTGCTCATCAATGATATAATATTTTGGTGTAAAGATTTCGTGCTTTGTAAAAAACGAAAAAATTCCTACATTTCAATGTTTATTGGAGAGGTGGCAGAGCCTGGCTGAATGCACCGCACTCGAAATGCGGCATCTGACTTGCGTCGGATCGGGGGTTCGAATCCCTTCCTCTCCGCTGTTAACTAATAGATATTAGGTGAAAAAATATTAACTCTCAAATTGAATATGCTATAAATTTATTGAAACAAAGATTTAAGATGAACAAGATAATATTTATTTAAAAATAAGGGAAAAAAATGGCTGAAGAGAAAAAAGGATTAATCAAACAATTTTCACCCACCTATTGGATGGCTGTAATATTTGAATTTTTTGAGAGAGGATCTTACTATGGAGTTATGAGTATTCTTTCTGTTTATATGACAGAAAAGCTCGGTTTTGCAAAAGAAAGTGTTGGTTTGATAAAGGGCACAATTCAACCAATATTATATTTTTTACCAATCATATCCGGTGCTTTGGCAGATAGATTTGGATATAGAAAAACTTTAACAGTTGCCTTTACATTGTTGAGTATAGGGTATTTTGTTTCCAGCCAAATGTCAACTTATTCTACATTATTTTTAGCACTTTGCTTAATGGCTTTAGGTGCAGGTACTTTTAAACCGATTATTTCCGGTACCATTGCCCGGGTTACAGATGAAGAAACTTCAACACTTGGCTTTGGAATTTTTTACTGGACAATTAATTTAGGTGCATTTTTATTCCCATTATTCCTGGTTCCTTTTCTGAAAAGTGTGGATCCGTCATGGAGAATGATCATGATTGCAGCAGCTGTTGGAACAGGTATAATGTTAATTCCTAATTTCCTGATTTATAGGGAACCCCCAAAACATGATGAAGATAGTTCCAAACCTAAAAAAGACTTGATGCAAACCCTTGCAGATGCTTTTGAAATTATTTACTCTCCGGTAGTTTTACTGTTTATTAAAGCCAAAAAAGTTGCCAAATCAGCTGGTCTTATTTATAGTATCTCTGCAATTTTCCTGGCTCTTGGTATCTATTTATTTGTAGCAAAAGGAAGTTTCTTGATTTTATTTGTAATGTTACTGGTCTTTGGAAGTTACTTAATAATGTATGTTAACAGAAGTAGTATGAATAATAGACCTGTACAAATTGGATTGTTTGCTGTTGCTGCTCTGGTTATTTGGTTATTACCCGGACTTACTGTTTTTGCGAGAATTGTAAGTTCTGTAATATATTTTACTGTGTTTTCATTATTCAAAATTGAAACAACTGACGAAAAGAAATTTGTTGATTTCTTTCATTTTTTACTATTAATTGTAATTTATTCAGGCTTTTGGGTTCTATATTTCCAGATGTTTGATTCTGTATTATGGTATGTAAACGAATATGTTGATACCGCCCAATTGGATAATGCTGTAAATAAAGTGTTCGCATTCTTTGGTTCTTCATATCAATGGCATTTTGATATTGAACATGTTACAGTTATAAATGCAGGTACAATTATACTTTTACAACTTTTTGTTTCTGGCATTGTGAAAAAAACAAGAGCACTTCCAACAATGATAATTGGTATTGGAATAGCAACAGTTGGAATGGCGATATTGGCTATCAGTCCAAGTATCTGGATTTTTATGCTGGGTATTGTACTTTTTTCAATTGGTGAAATGTCAGCACATCCAAAATTTATTAGTTATGTAGGACAAACTGCTCCAAAAGAACGTCTGGCGACATTTATGGGATATATTTTTCTTTATGGTGTAATTGGATCTTCGGTAGGTGCAGTTGTTGGTTCAAAACTTTATGTTCATTTTGTTGATAATTTGAATCAGCCCAAAACACTTTGGCTAATTTTTGCATTAATCGGAGTTGCTACTATTGTGGGACTGGCTTTATATAATAAATTTATTGCGCCTGATAAAAAGAAATAGGAATCATAACCTATCATTAAAATAAAATTAAATCCCGTTTTGTCGCTTTTATGATGAAACGGGATTTTTTTAAAATTTTCAACAAAGCAGAGTAATAATAATTTTTTATGGTTTATGGTTACCGGGGCCAACTTTGTTTAGCAGGGTACATGGCGATTAAAATAACGAATTTTTAGGAGGATTAAGGTAGTTTTCATCATCCGGTAAGTTATCTTTAGCCGCTGCGGTTGTTGCAAGTGTATCACATCTCTCATTTTCTGCATGTCCGGCATGTCCTTTTACCCAATTGAAAGTCACTTCATGCTCCTCAATTATATCTAAAAGACGTTTCCATAAATCAATATTAACAGCCTTATCTTTTTTATTCCTCATCCAGCCATTTCTACGCCATTTTTTTGCCCATCCTTTGTTAATACTATCAACGACGTATTTCGAGTCAACATACATATTTACATTGCATTTTTCTTTCAAGGCTTCCAGCCCCACTATACAGGCCAGTAGTTCCATCCTGTTATTAGTTGTTTTATTAAAACCGCCGCTTATTTCTTTAATATTATTTCCGTGAACAAGTAAAACTCCATAGCCGCCGGGGCCAGGATTACCGGAACATGCACCATCTGTATAAATTGAAATTTTTTTCATTTTTTCCCTAATATTTACTACTAATTATATGTCAATGAGGATCTGTTTTTTTCTAATTAATTTTCCATAAAACTTTAAATACTCAATTTTTGATATTTAATACATCGTAAAAAAGTATTGGTGTAATTTACTAAAATTGAACTGTTTTTCCAGCTTGTTTTAGTTATCTGTGGTAGAAAAATCGAAACAAAGCTGAATTCCCATATTATTTACACAAAGATTATCCAGGTTAGATAGCGACACGCCTATAAGTCTGATTGGCTTTAAAGGTTTTTGTGGAAAGTTTAACAATTCAAGGATGGTTTGCAGAATTTTATCATAATCGTGAGTATAAATATTTAGAGTTTTGCTTCTGGTACTAATCACAAAATCGTAATATTTGATTTTTAAAGTTATTGTTTTGCCTGAGATATTATTTTTTTTTAATTGTGATGTTACTCTGTGAATTATTATTTTGAGTTTTTCTACAATTTCACCTATATCAATAATATCATTTTTAAAAGTATTTTCAGCTCCAACTGACTTCTGGATATGGGATGTAACAACTGGTCGGTCATCAATTCCTCTTACAACATTGTAATAAAAGGACCCGGTTTTGCCAAAGAGTTTGTTTAATTCAAATTCAGTATAATTAAAAAGATCACTGCCATAGTTAATTCCAAGGGATTTCATTTTTTGGGCTGTAACTTTTCCTACTCCGAAAAATTTTTCAATTGGCAATTTTTTTAGGAAGTCCAGTGCCATGTCTGGTAATATTAATGTTAACCCGTCTGGTTTTTGAATATCCGAAGCGATTTTGGCTAAGAATTTATTTGAAGCTATTCCTGCAGAAGCAGTTAGACCAGTTGTTTTATATATTTTATTTTTTATTTCTTTTGCAATATTCGTAGCCGAAGGGTTGTTCTCTTTATTAGTTGTAACATCCAGAAACGCTTCGTCAAGAGAAAGTGGCTCTACCTGATCTGTATATTCAAAAAAAATATCCCGGATTTGGTGAGATATTGCTTTGTAAGCATCAAAACGAGGTGGTGCGAAATTTAGGAAAGGACATTTTTTTAATGCAACGATTGATGGCATTGCTGAGTGTACTCCGTATTTGCGAGCTGCGTAATTTGCTGTAGATACTACACTTCTTTTGCCGGGGTAACCAACTGCAAGCGGTTTTCCCCTGTATTGTGGAAAATCCCGTTCCTCTACTGATGCGTAAAATGCATCCATATCTACATGAATTATTTTCCTGGTTATTTGATCCATTATTTATAATGCCTGAATGAAAATAATATTGTACCATTGATTTGAAATCTATCTTCCGGATAGACATTAATAATATCATATTCAGGATTTCTGGGGTGAAGTTCAATTTTATCACTTTTTGGATAATATTTTTTTAGGGTAGCCTCTTCATTTACAATTGCAACAACAGTATCTCCCGGATTTGCGTTAGATCTTTTATTAACAATTATATAATCACCATCTTGAATATTATCATCTATCATAGAATCACCTCGGACTCGTAAAACATAATTCCCTGGTTTTGCATATGAGAGTGGAACCTCAATTTTTTCGTGATTTTCTACAGATTCCAGGGGATATCCGGCGGCAATGATTCCTAATAATGGTAAGGAATTTGTATCATTTTCTTCAATAATTGATAGTGCTCTTTTACCATTAAAGCCTTTTGTTCTTTTGAGAACTCCTGCTTTTTCCAATTCTCTTACATACCAATTTATTGTTCCTAAAGAATTAATATTAAGGCCATTCATTATTTCCTTAAAAATTGGGGAGCGTTTGTTTTTTTTACTAAAATTAATAATAAAATCGCAGAATCGTTTTTTTTTAGGTGATAAATTTGAAGTCATAAAATCCTCTCAGTTTGCTCGCAAGTAACCCGTAAGAAATTTAATTTAAAATATTCCCTAATAAAAGAATTATTTTAGAAAATTTATTTCTGTTTATTTCTTGTCAATACCAATACTTAGCCTTAATTTTATTTTATCAGAATAATTTCAAAGAGAAAGAGGTCTTCTATGTCAATAATTAATAGTGTAGAAAATAAGTTTGCTCCTTTTAAAAAGAAAATGGAGAATGAAGGATTATCAGAAATAGTAATCAACAGTTTTTATCATTATTACCAATTATTAGCTGAAGGTGGTTCTTCAAAAGGGATAATTCATGAGGATTCCATTGAACCAATAGAATCGATTGCTGACCTGGAAGATATTTCAAATAATTATTTTGATCTCGGCAAACAGGCTATTTCAAAAATGGTTATGTTGAAATTAAATGGTGGATTGGGCACAAGTATGGGTTTAGACAGAGCAAAGTCCCTACTTGAGGTAAAAAATGGTATGTCTTTTCTGGAAATAATTATCAGGCAGGCACTTGATTCGAATATTCCTCTTGTTTTGATGAATAGTTTTAGAACACGAGCCGATTGTTTGGAAATAGTATCAAAGTTTCCGGAGTTGTTGTCTAACCAAATTCCAATAGATTTTCTGCAACATAAAGTACCTAAAATTGTCCAAAAAGATTTATCTCCGGTAACTTTTCATACTGACCGTGAACTTGAATGGTGTCCACCGGGGCATGGAGATATATACTCATCCTTGGTTACCAGCGGCATGTTATCCAAATTAATAGAGAATGGCTATGAATATTTATTTGTATCAAATTCTGATAATTTAGGCGCTACTATTGATTATAAATTACTTGGATATTTTTCAAAGAGAAATTTGCCCTTTATGATGGAGGTAGCGAATAGAACTGAAGCTGATAAAAAGGGTGGACATCTGGCAGGCCAAAAAAATCACCAATTGATTCTACGGGAATTTGCCCAATGTTCGGAAAAGGACAGCCGGTTCTTTCAGGATATCAAACGGTATAAATATTTTAATACAAATAATTTATGGATTAATTTAAATGCTTTGTCAAAATTACTTAAGGAACGAAATAATAATCTTGCTTTACCACTTATTTGTAATAAAAAAACGGTTGATCCTAGAGATAAAAAATCCGAGCCTGTATATCAATTAGAAACTGCTATGGGTGCGGCGATTTCGGTATTTCCTAAAGCAGAAGCGATACGAGTACCCAGATCAAGATTTTTACCAGTAAAAAAAACAAATGATTTGCTAAAAATCCGTTCAGATTATTATGATATTACTAAAAATTTCAGACTTGAATTGAATCCAAATAACAAATATAACAAAATCAGAATTGATCTTGATCAAGGTTATTTTTCATTAATCAGGGATTTTAATGCACGTTTTCCTTATGGGATACCTTCTTTATCAGAATGTAAAGATTTTGTTGTTATTGGTGATGTTAAATTCGGTAAAAATGTAAAAATTCAGGGTAAAGTGAAAATTGAAAATACAAAAGGGGAAACGTTTTTAATTGAAGATAATTCTATTTTAAAAAATAATAATGTTATTTGATATAATATTAAAACTATACTGATGATTATAAATTAATATTTTTTTGTTAATATAGTAATGACGATAATTATATATAAAATATTGTATTATATTACTAGTAACAAAGTAAGATTGATAATATTTTATAAAAAAGAATAAAAAAATATAAGGTGGTTGTCAGGATTTTTTTTCAGAGAAGAGTATGAAATTTTTTTCTTGACATTGTACATGATTGAAAACTATATTATTTAGAGAGTAACGCCATTGCCATTGAATTAAAAATTAAAGATACCTGAAGGTGTGGGATTATGAAATCAAAAGTACTAATATTATTTGTATCTTTTTTATTCTTGCTAAGTTGTAGCAGTCTTAAACTTCGATCTAAGTCCAGTGAAGAGGTTACCCCGGATTCTGCCAGTGTTGAACTTACCTCTTTAACTGAAGAAAAGAAGCCGATCTTAGATGATGACCAATCAACTATAACCGAAGCAGCTCAAAATATCACAGGTTCCGAAGGTAGCCACAAACCTGTAGCTGTTCCATCTGCTACAACCAGTGAGGACCAGAATTATGTAATCAACGAGCTTACGTTTGAAATTAAAAAACTTTCCGCTGAAGTTAAGCATCTGAAAAAAGAATTACGGGAAATCCAGTCAAAGAGTAAAATGTGGACCAATCCACTGGCCATGTATGATAAGGAAATTGTGACCAAAAATGGTACTACAGTTTTTGGGAAAGTCGTTTTTCAGGATGAAAACATTGTCAAAGTTGAGACATTAATTGGATATTTGACTTTGGAAAAAGAGAGTATTGTTAGAATTATTACCAATGTTCCCGAAAAACCAGCAGAGCAATATGTGCCTGATGATATTACGGTTGATCTCGAAGATACACCATCAATTACTAAAATGATTCAACAGCAGTATATATCGGGAGGCCAGAATCCGGCGGACATAAAAACCCAAAAAACACCTAATGCAAATTGTGTTTTACTTGGGAATATTAAAGAAGTAAAAGACCGTACAGGGAATACGATTTTTACCGGAGAAGTTAAAAATATTGGTTCAAAAAGAGCTGATTTTGTCAAAGTTAATTTTGTATTTCGGAAAAACTGGAGTGGAGATACTAAAAATAAAACAAGTTTTATAGAAGGTTCGTATTTTACTTTTGAAAGATCAGGTATTACAACAAATAATTCTCTATTACCCGGAGCAACCGGAAAATTTAAATTAATAATACCTAAATCCTTTGGTTCCTTTGTTGGATATTCATATACAGTTGAATGGGAGCAGTATAAATGATGATTCGCTCTTATTATCTTTTCATTTTTTTTATTATATTTTCCGCAGCTATTGCCCAGGAAAATAATAACAAGACTGATCCGGAATATTCTGATAAAAAGGTAGAGTTGGAGAAGAAAGCTGTTGAAATTTTAGATCTTAGATCTGCTTTGACAATTCAGGAGAATGAACTGGAACTCATTAAAAAGGATCTTTCCAAAACAAAAAATTATAATATGAACCTGGTAGATAGTCTGGGGAAAAAGGAAACAGAAATAGAAAACCTTCGTTCCTTATTAAAGGCTTATGAGGAAGAAAAAAGACTCTCCAGGGAAGTAATGAAAAGCCTGGAAACTTCGATTTTTATAAAAGATACAAATGCTGTAAAGACTTCTCATGAAGATTTAAAAATGAAAGATTCTGAGTTTCGCAGTATTTATAATGAATCTCTAAGTGCATATTTTGATAATAAATATGAGGTCAGTGCCGAGAAGTTCCATTTTCTTGTATCTTCCGGGTTAGATCATCCTCTTATAGATAATGCTCAATATTGGTTAGGTGAATGTTATTATTCCCTTGGAAAATTTTTACGCGCGATTGAAGAATTTAAAAAGGTTAATGGTCTTGGAGATGGTAATAAAGAAGACGCGGCTTTATTTAAAATTGGAATGAGTTATCTTCAATTGGGGAATAAAGAAAAAGCGATATCGATTTTTAAAGAAATGGAAAAATTATTTCCAGATAGTCAATTAATTGATAAAACAAATGAATATATAATTAATCGGGAGAAATTTTAATTATTTTTAAGATTGGAATTTTTATTTTGCTCATGTTCCCTATATCTGTCATATCTCAGGAATTGGATACTGCTAAAGCAGGAAAACCGGAATTTTTATATGATTTAGGAATAAAAATTGAGCCAACGAGGGAGTCTGTCCCCCCTGAAGGTGGAATTGGCGTTGCTAACTCAGGATTGAGCACGATTCAAGCTCAACTGGACTCCCTCTATATGGCTATTAACAAAAATAAAACTTTAACAGCATTCAAAATTGAAAAATTATCCAAAGAAAATGATTCTTTAGCCAATGAAATATCAAAATTGAAGCAGAAAATATTTCTTTCTCCCTATTCCTCGATTTCTTCGGATATAAAAATTTACTCCAAACAAGAGGGATTGAATTTTTATAAAAAAGGGCATGATGCTTTTGTTCATAATAAATATGAAGTGGCTATTGATTATTTTACAAGGGCAGTTTCCAGTAAAATACCATCAGCAAGTATTGGAGATGCTTATTATTGGATTGGATATTGTCACATCCAAATGAATGATAAATATCTCGCTCTGGAATATCTAAAGAAAGTTGCCGAATATCCAATTGCTGAAAAATTTGGAGATGCACTATTTTTAAGTGCAGTAACTTATCAGAATCTCGATAATATTGAGAACGCAAATATTTTTTATAAACGTCTGATTGATCGGTTCCCAGGAACTAAATTAGCGAGATTGGCTAGTTTGAAAATAAAGAGCCTGAAACTGGTAGAAGATTGAAAACGGAGCTTAGTCAAATGAGAAAAGCTTTATTAATGTTTCTTATATATTTTATAGTTGGACTTGGAGCAACCAATGCCCAGGTGACAAGAGTAGCATTTTCAAAACCTGGTTATATGATGAAAATTCCATCAAGCAGTATTTATCGGACACCCTATGTTTTCAGAACTGGATTTTGTGCTGATACCTATGGCTTCCGGGACACACTTTTTTCCAAAGCGGTTTTTCTGGAAACGGATATCACAGATGCTTTTAAAATAGGAATGACAACAATCCAGGGTGTCAGTAGTGATGCTCCAGTTGAGTTTGGTTTACATTTTCAAAAGAGGCTATTTGTTTATGGTGATATTAGTTTTTCAGCCGGAATTAATGATTTGGTTTTAAAACAAGGTAATAAAAATGTTGACCTTGATACAAAAACCTTATCGATTTTTGGAGTAATTAGTAATGAGAAACAGATTGGAGAAAATAAACTATTTACTTATATGGGATTTGGTACCGGAGGATTAGCAACCGGATTTGCCGATACTACTGCAGGAGTTTTTGCAGGAATGCTTTTTCATACAAACATGAGGGAAGAATTAGGCGGAGTTGATATAGTTGGTGAATTTGACGGCGGGGCTCTTAATTTTGGAGTTAAAGTGCCGTTAAGCCACGATTATAACCTGATGTTAGGTATTAATAATATTACGAAATTGTATAATTTTGGAGAAAAAGACCTGGATATTTCGGATTTATCATCAAATCCAAGTTTGAGCCTGGGATTTGATTTTAGGATTCCGCGTCTGAAGCCAAGAGATGCTAAGAAACGGGTTTTAGAGGGTATGGTTGACCGCAAATCCAGAATGATACTTGACCTTGAGGAAGAATTTGCCAGGAAGTTGGACTCTACATTACAAGCAGCAGATTATCAAATAGCAAAGCTTAGAGATTCTCTGGAAATTTATGAAACTGAAATTAAATATTTGACCAGCCAGGTTGCACAACTGAGGCAAAAAACATCAATTCTTGAAGATTCTGTAAGAACAGTCAAGTTAGCAAAACATGCTATGGATCATAATATTAATCTGGCATTGAAACATTTATCAAAATCTTTAAGATACTTTTATGTTAATGATTACCGTTCAGCCTTGCAGGAGGTTGAAGCAGCTATAGAATTAAATTCAAATCTTGCTCTTGCTTATGCCAGGAGGGGATCAATTTATTATAAATTAGGGGATATAGACCGGGCGACAATAAATTGGAATTTAGCTCTGAAAATCGATCCGGAATATGATGATGTCAGAAATATTTTACGAGCTATGAACGAAAATCGTTTACATAGCGCCGGCAAGAAAAAACACTAGAGGGGATTATTTTATGGATATTGCAAGTTTATTAGGGATAATATCGGGAGTAGGATTAATTTTACTTGGAATTTTTCAGTTGACGCCAAATTTTATGATATTTGCAAGTCTTCCAAGTTTATTAATTGTTGCGGGCGGATCATTTGCCGCTACTTTATTAAGTTTTTCTTTTCAACAGGTCTTTGGGTTAGTGCGGTCTTCCTTAGCGGTTTTTAAGAAGAATGAAGTAAAAATGGCTCAGCAACTGGAAGATATTGTTGAACTGGCTCCAAAAGCCAGGAAAAGTATGCAGGAATTAGAAAATGCACTTAGTAAGGTCAATAACCCGTTTTTACGAGATGGTTTGCAAATGGTTATCGAGGGATATCCGTTATCAGAAATCAGGGTAATTATGGAAACCCGGATTGAGAACAGAAGTTTTCGGGAACAGGCAGACGCCAATGTATTAAGAACTATGGGGAAATACTCTCCGGCTTTTGGTATGATTGGAACATTGATTGGTTTGGTAGTCATGCTATTTGGGATGAGTGAAATTGCCGGAGGTGGTGAAGACCCTATGTCTGTACTTGGAAAAGGTATGGGAGCAGCATTAATTACAACATTTTATGGAACAATATTGGCAAACTTAATTTTTAATCCGATGGCTGTGAAATTTGAAAACAGAATTGATCAGCAAAATATTTTGCAAACTATGTTAATTGAAGGTGTACTTTTATTACAAGCCAGGAAGCATCCAATCATTGTTCGTGAAAAATTAAATTCTTTTTTACGTCCTCGCGAATGGAAAACACCGGAATAATCAGGAGAATGTAATATGAGTAGCCAAGAAAGTAAATTAGGAAAATTGTCAAAGAAAAAATCAGACGAACAGGAACCATGGTTAATTACATATGGTGATATGATGACCCTGCTTATGACATTTTTTGTCCTGCTCTTTGCTATGTCCACAATTGATCCGGTTAAATTGGAACAATTTAGTGATTCAGTTGGGAAGGCACTTGGGAAAAAGGAAAAGGTAGAAAAATTTTCCTTAGCAGAAATTTATACAGAAGTTGTTAATGTAATAAAAGAACAAAATTTAGAGGAGCAGGTAGAGGTTGAGACCAGTGCACGTGGAGTTTGTATCAAAATTCCAAGTGAAATATCTTTTGCTTCAGGTAGTGCCAATTTAGACCCTGCAATCTATCCCTTTTTAGAAAAATTTGTTAGTATGATAAAAAAATCGGTATACCCTATTGCGATTGAAGGTCATACCGATAATATACCAATCAGGTCAGCGACATTTCCATCAAACTGGGAACTTTCATCATCCAGGGCATCCGGAGTAGTTAGATATTTTATTTCCCAGGGAATTCAATCTAATCGCTTTCAGGCGATTGGGTATTCTGACACTCAACCAAGAGCACAGGGAAATACTGTAGATGAAGCAAATGCAACATCTGAGCAAAGATCACAAAATAGAAGAGTAGAAATATTCTTTTTAACAATAGGATAATTTACATGGGAGTTTCTATGAACAAGAATAAGAGAAATCAATGCAATCCACTAATATTTATATTGATGATGGTATCAATTTTTTCAGTCTTTTTATTTTCTCAAAATAATCAACTTTCTTATTTATCTCAAAAGTTGTTACTTGAGAATAGTTTACGGGAAAGAGTGGATACTGCTCTTGGCAAATTGTTGGGTGACATAAAATATGTTGTAGATGTAAATATTGAAATTGATTTTGTATATCTTGATAAAGACGGAAAGAATGTAAGAACAAGTATTGAACAAAAAAAACAATCTTATTCTGAGGTTTCAACCAAAAGCACTGACGATATGGATAATAATAAAGCTAAAGTTGATGATGTTTCTATGCCTTTACCCGGATTTGAGACACCTGAAGCCCTGGTAAAAGAAACAGCGCCTGAGGCTGAAGATATTCTGACTCAAAATGTACAGGAAAGATCAGGCACACCTAAAAAAATATATGTAGAACATTCATCAGGAATCAGAGTACCGGTTGTTAAGAGCCAGGAGATTAAAATAATTCTAGAAGATGGCATATCTCCGGAAGTAATAGAAAATGTGCGCGAGGTTGCTTCAGTTGCAGCACATTATGATAGATCTCGGGGTGATGTTTTAAGTATTATGACTTCTGAATTTAATAGAAAAACCAAAAAGAAAAGCAATGAGGATGTGATTCTGAAAAATATTGCGGAAAAATTATCTAATCTTGAAGAGAGACAACAACGTGCCGAATTGGATGCTAAATTAGAAAAACAAAGAAGATTTGAAAAATATACAATGAAACAGGATTCAATCAGGATTTCGAAATTACAGAAACAGATTGACGATTTGAAAAATGAGCGAAATAAACCGGAAATCAGTGAAACAGAAGAAAAAATTGTAATAGAAGAAACTGATGAAAGAGAACAGGAATTAGAGTTATTGCGTAAACAATTAACAGAGAGTAACGCCAGATTAGCAGAACTGGATAAAGGTGTCATGGAAACAGAGCCACCATCAAGGTTTTCCGGGAAAGACTTTGCAATTTGGGCTTTACTATTATTTATAGCCCTATTATTGGTTTTCATGATTGTTTTATTATTAAAAAACCGAACTCGCCCTCCTGTACAACCTGCTAATTATTCACAAATTGAAAATACTGTACCAGTTGCAAAAACTTCATCACAGAAAATTGGGAATCAATCACCGGAAGTAAATGAAGACTATGACAGACCTGAAAAACCGGAATTAAGAAAAGTTAAGAAAATTTCCGAAGAAGAAATATCTCAGCAAAAAGAAGAAGTAAAAGGACTAAAACAATCAGTAATATCCATGTCAATCGGCAATTCAACTAAAGGAGTTGATATTATTAATAGCTGGTTGGAAACCGATGAAGAATCATCTGAAGAAGAAGGAGACGTGTAATGGTTGACTTTAAAGAATTAAATGGATTGGATAAAGCAGCCATCTTATTTAAAACGCTTGGCACTAAATTAGCTCTTCAACTATTTAAAGGTATGGATCAGAGCAAGGTCAATAAAATCAGACATCATATGAAGAGTATCAGTACAATTCCCTTTCGTGTTAAAAAAGAGGTAATGGAAGAATTCTATTTTAGTTATATCTCTGATAAACTCAAACCAGCTGATCAAGAAACAAAGAAACCCTTTGATTTTCTTCAAAAATTGACTGATGAACAGGTAATCTATCTTATTGCCGAAGAAAGACCCAGGATTGCAGGTTTAACAATTGCCCAATTGGATATTGAGAGACAAGTATCTGTTTTGCAGGGATTAGACCCGGCAATTCAGCCTGAAGTTTTAACTGAGATGGGTGATCTGCATGATATCCCTTTAGAAGGTGTTGTTAGTATTGCCAATGAACTTAAGGAAAAATCGCATTTTCTTCCGAAAAAGTCGGAATTTTCCAGGGGAGGTGGGAAAAATCTTGCAAATATTCTGGGTAAAATGAGACCAAGAGACGAAAAAAGATTTATGGAACATTTAGAGAAAGAAGCACCCGGAGTAGCCAAAGAAATAAAAAATTATCATTTTACTTTTGATGATTTGATACTACTACCTAAAGATTATTTGTCTGAAATTTTAAAATCCGTAGAGTCTTCTGATGTGGCTTATTCTTTAAAAGGCAAAGATGATGATTTAATTGATAAGTTTATAGACTGCCTTCCGCAGCGTACACAAATAATACTTGAGGATGAGATGGATTTGTTGGAAGGGCCGCAGCCTCGTCGGAAAGTTGAGGCAGCCCAGAAAAAAATTCTTGATAAAGCCAGGGAATTAGAAAAAGAAGGTCGATTTAATTTAAGTGATTTTATGGAAGCCGATTTTATCGAATAATAGTAATAAATAATTTTTTCAAAAAGCAGCTGGATTTTAATATAGCTGCTTTTTTTTATTCTAAGTCATTACATTTCTAAGTTATTCAGCCTCAGAAAGTTGACCTGCTTTCCATTTCTTAATATTTCATAATTAATTAGGATATTAAATCCCACCTAATAATAGTAATAAAATCATCCATTATTTATTGCATTTCTAAATAATAATCACTATCGTTTTATAAGGAGATGTTTTTTAGATAAATTTATGATGATACAAACTTTCAACCAATTTCATAAATTGAATTCACTCGAAAATAGTGTACTTGATAAATATTAGTTTTTTTCTATAGAAAATTTATAGAGAAACATTTCTATTAAAGGAAAGAACAATTGCCTCATATTTTCGTATTTATTTCCAAAAAGATATAATGTGATGATTATTAAAATTCTTAAAGTTCAAAATACTTAAGACGAAACATAAAGAATTACTATCTATAGAAGAATTAATTTAAAAGAATTATTTGATTTAAAGGAAAAGTTTGAAAAAAAGTATAGACATAAAGACATAATGATATCATTGGGAGGATAATATAATGAATCAAGTAAAGAAACCTTTAATTTTAGTAGTTGATGATAATACCAATAATTTGCAGGTTCTGGGAAGTATGCTTCAACAGAATGGCTATGAAACAGCAATTGCAATGAATGGTGAAAAAGCTCTTAAGTTTTTGCGTAATATAAAACCAGATTTAATTCTCCTGGATATTATGATGCCGGGAATGGATGGCTATGAAGTGTGTAAAAAAATTAAGCAAGAGTATGATACCCAGCACATTCCGATTATCTTTCTTACTGCAAAAACTGAAACCGAAGACATTGTCAAAGGATTTGAAGTTGGCGGGGTTGATTATGTTACAAAGCCTTTCAATTCAGCAGAATTGTTAGCTCGGGTTAGTACGCATGTTGAAATGAAAAAATTGAGAGGTATGATCCCAATTTGTGCTAAGTGTAAAAAAATTCGTCAGGATAAAAATTATTGGGAAGAAATAGAAGTTTATATCACTAATCATTCAGATGCTAATTTTACACATGGAATTTGTCCTGATTGTGCTGAAGAATTGTATGGTGAATTTGATTGGTATAAAAAAGCAAAAAATAAAATTTTTAATGATGATAATGGAGAACAAGAAAATTAATAGACCTGAATTATTTCAAAAGTTTTGGATTATTGCTGTACTCTTGATGATTTTGTTAGGATTTTCATCATGTAGTTTACAGGAGAAGAATAATATTGCAAAGTCCGGAGTTTTGGATCTTCGTGAATGGGACCTGGCATCTGATGGTAATGTCCCATTAGATGGAGAATGGGAATTTTATTGGAAACAGTTGCTTACTCCCAATCAAGTTAAAGCGGGTTTATATAGTCAAAAAGGTTATATGAATTTACCCGGCATCTGGAATAATCAAAAAATTGATAGTTTGTTATTAAATGAAAAAGGATTTGCTACATTTCGATTACAATGCAAATTAAAAGAGCCTCACGATGTATTAGCTATCAAAATTCCACGTGTTTTTTCAGCTTATAAACTTTGGATAAATGACAAATTCATCTTAGAAAACGGTGTAGTTGGTACATCAAATGAAACGATGCAGTCAAAATTTACCCAACAGGTGAAATATTTTCCTGCAGATACGAGTGATATTGAAATACTTCTACAAATTTCAAATTATAATTATTTCAAAGGTGGCATAAGAACAAATATTTTTCTTGGAACAGAGCAGAATATAAAAAAAATGTATGAGCAGCAATTCCAATTATTTTCTTTTTTCACATTGTTTTTATTTTTACTCAGCATTTTTCATATTGCAGGTTCAATAACTCTGAAAAAAGAAAGTACAAATTCAATATTTGGAGTAATCTGTCTTTTAATAGTAATTAGAAGTATTTTTATTTATGATTTAATTCAGGGCTTTTTTAATATCCCTTGGGAATTATGGATTAAACTGGAATTTTTGCCGACTTACATGACACCTGCACTGGGTGTAATGTTTTTTACTAAACTCTATCCAAGGGAGCAGTTGAGATATATTAACAAATTTGTCTATTGGATTAGCATGGTTTTTATTTTTATTGTTGTATTTACCCCGGCTGACTTTCATACTGATCTGTTTAACTTCTGGATGTGGATTGTTATCGTTATTTTTCTATACTATTTTCACATTTTATTATTTGCAATCAAAAATAGACGAAAAGGTGCGAAATATTTATTGGCTGGGCTTATATTTTTATTAATTACAATTATATACGAGACATTGATTGTGTTTGATATACTTGCTATGAAGCATTTGAGTATATTTGGGTTTATTATTATCCTGGTTTCTTATTCTTCCTTTATGTTCTTAAGGTTTAAAAAAAATATTGAGGCAGTGGAAAAACATAAGGATATGTTAAATGCACAAAAAAGCAGTCTGGAAAAATTATATTCGACAAAGACTAATGACCTGGTTAGAAGTAATATCAAATTAGAGCAAATAATTTTGAAACATAAAAAGGCTGCTGAGGAATTAGAAAAGAGCCGTGAAAGGTTTAAAATAATATTTGATAATGCTCCGGATGCTTATTATTTGAATGATATGAATGGAAATTTATCAGATGCAAATAAATCTGCCGAACAGATGATGGGATATAGAAAAGATGAGTTATTAGGGAAAAATTTATTCAAATTAAAACTACTTCCCGTGTCTGAAATGCCATTGGCACTAAAACTTTTAAAGAAAAACCAGAAAGGACTTTCCACAGGACCAGATGAATTAATTTTACGCAAGCAAAATGGTTCAGAAATAAATGTATCTATCAGAACTAAAATTGTTTCAATTGAAGGGAAAAAATATGTATTGGGGATTGCCCGAGATATTGATAAAAGAAAAAAAATGGAAAAGAATTTATTTTATGAACGATATCTCTTTTCTACATTAATGAATAATATTCCGGATATAATATATTATAAAGATAAAAAAAGTCGGTTTATTCGTGTAAATAAAGCATTTGCTGATAGATGTGAGTTAGAACCAGAGAGTTTGATTGGAATGACAGATTTGGATATTTTTGGCAAAGAGCATAGTAATATTGCCTTAAAAGAAGAACAACAAATAATTAAATCCGGTGAAGGTATTGTTGGAAAAATAGAGAGGGTAAATAGATTAGACGGCACCTATAGTTGGTTTAACACAACTAAACTACCTTTAAGAGATCAGCAGGGGAAAATTATCGGTACTTTTGGGGTATCCAGAGATATTACACAAAATAAACAGATGGAACAGGATTTAAAAGAAAGTGAGGAACAATTTAGAAATCTTGCCCAGGCCTCTCCAATGACAATTATGCTTTTTCAGGATGATAAATGGGTTTATGCCAATCCGGCTGCGTGTAAATTATCTCGATATAGCAAAGAGGAATTGCTTGGGATGAATTTTTGGGATATTTTTTCTCCGGAGTATATTGAAGTGATCAAGGAGAGAGGAGCCTTGCGGCAATCGGGCAAAAAGACTGATCAACATTATGAAGCTAAAATATTCAGAAAAGATGGTCAGGAACGCTGGATATATGTAAGTGGAATTTCAACAATTTATAAAGGAAAACCGGCAGGGCTGGTTACAGTGATTGATATTACTGATAGAAAAAAGAGTGAAAATGAATTAAAAATTGCCAAAGAAAATGCAGAAGCAGCCAACCATGTCAAATCCGAATTTCTGGCTAATATGAGTCATGAGATCAGAACACCGTTAAACGCTGTTATTGGATTTAGTGAATTATTATCCGGACTTGTCAGTAATGACATAGAAAAAAGTTATTTAACATCCATTAAAACTTCAAGTAAAAGTCTTTTAACAATAATTAATGATATTCTTGATCTTTCAAAAATGGAAGCGGGAAAGTTGGATATTCACTATAAACCGGTTGATCCCAGAATGATTCTTAGTGAAATATCCCAGATTTTTCAGAATAAACTTGAAATAAAACAATTAGATCTGATCATTGATGTTGAAGATGATATTCCATCAACTCTGTTATTGGATGAAACCAGAATCAGGCAGGTACTCCTGAATATTGTCGGGAATGCTGTGAAATTTACTGAAAAAGGGAGTATTAAAATTTCTCTGGTAAAAGAGTTATATATTGAACATTTGAATAAAATGGATTTAAAAATCATTGTTGAAGATACCGGTATTGGAATTCCCGAGGAAGATCAGGGGAAAATTTTTAATTCTTTTCAACAAAGAGATGGGCAAAATTCAAGGAAATATGGTGGTACCGGACTTGGATTGTCAATTTGTAAAAAATTGGTAGAAATGATGAATGGGAGCATTGGGTTAGGAACTAAACAGGGTCAGGGCTCGGTTTTTCAGGTTTACTTATATGATGTGAAAATCCCGGTAATTAAAACAATGCTAAAAAATGAACCGGACTATACAACTGAAAATATAATTTTTAACAAATCTCGTATATTGGTAATGGATGATGTAAAATCTAACAGGGAAGTGATTAAAGGATTACTAAACAAAGTCAATCTTGATGTGTATGCGACTGATGATTTAGAGAACATGCTACAATTAATTCAAGATTATCAACCTAACATAATTATTATAGATGTTCGTCTTGAGATTGATGAGGCTAAAGATATTTTAGAAAAAATTCAAAAGCGAAGTGGAAATATGTCAATACCGGTAATTGCTTTATCATCTTCATTGTTGTTAGATGATAGTATGTTGAAATCTGACTATGCTTTCGATGGTTTTCTTAAAAAACCACTTGATGTTAATAAATTATATTCACAGCTCACGAAATTTTTAAAATATGAAATCAAGGAAGATAAGGTAGCCGAGAAAAGTCAGGTTTCAATGGAAAATATTGAATTCAGAGCGTCAAGCGATTTGGTTATATTATTTAAAAATGATTTAATTCCTTCAGCCAAAAAATTATTAGATTCAATGATAATATCAGAAGTAAAAGCATTTAGTGAAAAAATTGGTATGATTGGAGAGAAATATAACGCTGAGCAATTAATAATATTTTCAAAAAAAATTAATAAATATTCAGAAACTTTTGATATTCCGGGAATAGAAAAGATGCTATCCGGAATTATTAAAATAGAAACCAAACTAAATGAAAACAATTAAAATAAATATCAATTTGTACAGGAAATTAAGATGACCCATAGTAACAATCGTTGGAAAGATAATATTAGAAAATGGGTAATTCTTATTAAATTATTGTTTTTTGGTAGTTTCTTGTTTTCTCAGAGTTTAACCTATAATTTTTCTCATATTACTCCGGGAATTGGGTTGTCTGATGGCAATGTTGTTGATATTGTACAGGACCAATATGGATTTCTTTGGTTTGCCACTGAAAATGGTTTAAACAGATTTGATGGAATTGATTTTAAGACTTTTCTAAAAGAACCGGGGAATATAAATAGTTTATTAGATAATTTTCTCACAAAATTACTCCTTGATAATGATAATAATATCTGGATATGTTCAAATTATGGAGTGAATAAGTATAATATTCAAACAAATACATTTACTCACTTTCTTTTCCCGGAGAATGAAAGAGATGCCAATTCAATATTATTTGATAAAAATAACAGAATATGGATTGCTACTAATACTTCTTTGATGTGGATTGATAGTGTAAATCTGAACTGTAATTACTTTGATTTGGAATTTTACATTGGAGAAATGACTAAAGAGATCGAAATTTCCACTTTTTTAATTGATGAGGCAGGAGTTTTATTAATTGGTACCAGAAAACATGGTATTATTTCAATTGATCAGAAATCTAATAAAACAGAATGGTTTACTTTTGATGAAAATAGTCATAAAGGACTTCCTTCTAATGAAGTTGATAATATTTTTATTGATAGTTTTAATAATTTTTGGGTTGCTTCATCTCAGGGAGTGGGAATTTTTAACCGCGAAACCAGATTTTTTGATTTAAAAAATCAGCCCAAGGTCAATGAAATTCTAATTACTCGGGATATTATAGAAGGGCCAAACAAAAATATTTTTTTTGCAACTGAAAATGGTCTAATAGTATATAATTATAAAAAAGATTTATGTTCAAAAATTGTGCATCAACCGGATAATATAAGATCTCTTAGCAACGATTATTTAGAGACACTGTTTATAGATGAGCAAAATAATTTATGGGTAGGGCATAACGCTACCGGTATTGATAAAGTATGGTTGACCAATATTGGAAGTTTTAAGCATATTACCAGAAATCCCTTATTAAATAATACATTATGCAATAATCTTGTGAAAGATTTTTCTGAATCACAAAATGGTCTATGGATAGGAACAGAAGATGGCCTTGATTTTTTTAATGAAAAAACAGGAGAGTATACACATTTTCTTGATGGAAAGAATATATTTTTTGTTTTCGAAGATAGTTATCGAGATGTATGGGTTAGTATTTTTGATGAAGGTATATATCAGAAAAAAAGTGGTTCTGACGAATTTGTTAAGATTTCTTTAGGCATCGTTACTGATACTTTGCATGTCATAGATAAAGGAGCTTGTTATTTTATTTTCGAAGATAAACAAAAGAGATTATGGTTTGACAGACTTGGTCTTACCATGTTTGACAGAGAGAAAAATATTTTTCAGCACTATGCCTTTGAAAATTTTGAAGATCCATATTTTGATGTTATTCGTGATATTTGTGAGGATGATAGTGGGATTTTTTGGATAGCAAGTTCCCGGGGATTGATTCGATTTGAGCCAGAAACCGGTGTTTATCAGATGATTAATGCAAATCCGAAAAACAAATCCAGTTTAAGTTCCGATGTATTATGGGCTGTTCATATAGATGATAAAGAAAATTTATGGATTGGCTCCAATATCGGCTTAAATAAGACAAATGTTAATTTTCCGGTTAATGAAATGGAATTTAAAATTTTTACTACTAAGGAAGGATTATCAAATAATATTGTTTTTCAGATTATTGAAGATGGTAAATATTTATGGTTTGGTACAAAAAACGGGTTGACAAAATTTAACCCAATTAGAAACGAATTTTTTACTTTTGGATTTTCTGATGGATTACCTGCAAGAGTGATTGGTGGATATAATGACAATGTGTTTTCTACACTTCCAGGAATGAAAAATCGAGAAGGAGAAATATTTTTTGGCTGTCCTAATGGGTTTATCTCTTTTTATCCCGACAGTGTGAAAATTAATAGTCATATTCCCTCGGTATATATTACTGATTTTAAAATTTTTAACAGATCAGTTCCGATTGGATATATGGATGGAATAGGTACAATATTAACAAAAAATATTTATGAAACTGAAAAGATAAAATTATCATATAAACAGAGTGTATTTTCCTTTGAATTTATTGCTATGGATTTTGTTGAATCTAAAAAGAATAGATATGCATATAAAATGAATGGAATTAATCAGAATTGGATTTATACTGATGCAAATAATCGTACAGTTACTTATTCCAACGTACCTGGTGGTAGCTATTCGTTAATGGTTAGAGCTTCCAATAATCAGAGACAATGGAATAATAAAATAACAAAATTAGATATTATAGTAACACCACCTTTATGGGAAAATAGAATTATTCAGGTATTAGTAATTATTACTATACTAATTTTTGGAATCGTAGCATATAAAGGACGTACAAAAAATCTAAAAGAAAAAAATCGATTTTTAGCCAAAATAAATGCTAAACTTGAAAAACAAATATCAGAAAGAGAAAGAGTAGAAAAAGCACTTATTGATAGTGAAGAGCGTTTTAGAAAACTTGTTAAAAACTCTAATGATATGATTGTTATTTTAGATCAGGAAGGACGAGAAATATTCTGCAGTGAGTCTGTAGAAAGGATTACCGGTTTTACTAATAGCGAATTAACAGGGCGGAGTGGTTTTGATTTTGTTCATCCTAGGGATAGAGAAAAAATGGCTGTTGCATTTCAGGAAGTTCTTGGAAAGCCGGGAGAACGGATAACTGTTGAGTATCGGCATAAATTGAAAAAAGGAGGTTGGATTACCCTTGAAGCAGTTGGTACTAATTATCTTAATGATCCGGTAATTCATGGGATTATATTAAATATTCGTGATGTTGATAAACGAAAAAAGGCAGAGTTAAGAGAACGGGAAAGAATTGAAAATATAAAATTTTTATCTAAAACAGCATTAGATTTTATTGAAATTCCTTTTGATGAAAATATTTATAAAATGATTAGTAAGCAACTTATGCATATTGTAGAAAAAGGAATAGTTTCTGTAGCATCCTGTGACGAAGAAAATAATTCCTTTACAATTCAGTCTTTAGATGGTGTCAATAAAGTCTTATCCCGATTAATTAAATTTATAGGAAGAGATCCCTGTGGATATACCGGTTATGGATTAGAAAATTTTGCCCAAACTTTTCATACTAAAACTATCCAGATTATAAAGAAAAAAGAGAATGCCAAAATGGCACCACTAATTTCACGTTTGTCTGGTAAACTTGCTCGAAAATTACTAAATATTAAGATAGTATATGGCTCTGGAATCATTCATTCAGGTAAATTGTTAGGTATTGTGGTATTTGCTCTTCCTGAAAAATTGAATGACAAATCAAAGGATATAGCACAGACATTCATTCATCAGGCTTCAGTTGCTTTATTAAGGAGAGAATCAGAAAAGGCATTAAAAAAAGCCAAGGAAGAGGCTGAACAGGCAAATAAAGCAAAAACTGAATTTCTGGCAAATATGAGTCATGAAATTCGCACTCCTCTAAATGCTGTTATTGGATTTAGTGAATTATTATCTGGAATGATAAAGGGAGTTAATCAAAAAAATTATTTAAAATCTATTCAAATAGCAGGAAAGAGTTTGTTGACCCTTATCAATGATATCCTTGATCTTTCAAAAATCGAAGCCGGCAAAATGAATATTGAAAATGAGTCAATTGACTTGAGAATCATTATTGAGGAAATTCAACGAATATTTTATAAAAAAATTGCTGATAAAAATCTTAGATTGATTATTGAAATTGATGATAATTTACCAACCGCAATTGAAACAGACGAAACCAGGCTTAGGCAGGTCTTATTAAATATTGTTGGCAATGCTGTTAAGTTTACCTCTCAAGGACATATTAAAATAAAAGTGATAATACTAAACCAAAGAAGGAAAAGTATAGATTTAAAAATTTCAATCCAGGATACCGGTATTGGAATCAACAAAAGTGATTTACCCGGAATCTTTGAATCTTTTCAACAAACAGAAGGACAAAGCACAAGAAGTTTTGGTGGTACAGGCTTAGGATTGGCGATTAGTAAAAAACTAATAGAAATTATGCAGGGTAAAATTACAGTAAGCAGTAATCCGGGTAAAGGTAGCACCTTTGATATTTTCTTGAATGAATTAAATTATTTTGATAATGTGGTTCGGGAGGAAAAAGAGCAAAAAAGTTTGCCTAAGAATATTGTATTTAATAACTCTAAGATATTAATAGCAGATGATATTGAATCAAATCGGGATGTAATTGGTGAGTTATTAAGGAAGAAAAATCTGGATGTTAAAATGGCGATTAACGGGAAAGAGGCTCTTTTAATTGCTAAGGAATATATGCCTGATTTGATTATAATGGATATTCGCATGCCAGTTATGAATGGTATTGATGCTACCAGAGAATTAAAAAATAATTCCAGAACCGCTCATATTCCAATAATTGCAATAAGCGCTTCAGTTAGACAAAGAGAAAAAGAAAAGAACATGATGGCCGGCTTTTCCGCATATCTAAGTAAACCCATAAATATAAAAATCTTGTATGAAAAAATCAGTGATTATATACCCTATACGATCGTAGATGATGATAAGGAAACAGAGAATAAAACAGAAACTTTCAATATTAAAGAGATTGAAAATTTTCCGGAAGTAAGAAAAATTCTAAAGGATAAAATACTTCCATATATTGTTGAATTACAGGATACACTTATTATTGGTGATATTAAAAATGTATGTAAGCAATTAGAAAAAATCGGTCAAAAATATAAAGTCAATCCAATATCTCGTTCTGCAGAAAAACTATTGATTGCTGCAGATTCATTTAATATTTCACAAATTGAAAAAGAATTGAGAGGAATAATAAGGTTTATTAAACAGTTAGAAAAAAACTGAAGCATGAGTATTTAATTTAATAAATTAATTTATGAGAAAATTAACTTTAATGATCATACAATATTTAAAAAATAGGGCAAGAATTAACAACTTTAAGTTATTTTTTCTTGTAGTAATATTAATAATAAATATTAATGCACAGGACAATAGTATTAAAGTAATTGTGAACCAGAAAAATAGAGTTAGCAAAATTTCACAAAAAAATCTTAGGCAGATTTTTTTAGGAAAAATAAAATACTGGCCTGGGAAGGAATCAATTTTTTTGGTAGTAAATGATAAGAATAAGGAATTATACACACAATTTACTAATGAAATAAATATTACTCCGGAACAATATTCTGATAAATGGCTTGATTTGGTTATTAGTGGGAAAGCGTCGCCACCAAAAATAGTGGGTTCTGATGCCGAGATGATAAAAATAATTAAGAACACAATAAATGGAATCGGTTTTGTGGAAAAAGTGGGAGATGATATAAAAGGGATTAAAGTTGTTAAAATTGTTAAAACTAAGAATAAATAATCGTTGGTTGAAAGTTTTATAATTGTTCTTATATTTTAAAATATAGGATTAGTAAAATTCTTAATACATTTTGCCAGTTTAAATAATGAAAATATGAAATGAGAGAATGTAAATAAAATACAGGAAATAATTTAGAAATGGTAAGGGCTTATTATGTCAGAAAACAGAATACTTATTCTTGATGATGAAAAGAGTGTAAGAGTAAGTTTGTTGAATTGTTTTGAAGATGAAGGTTTTGTTGTTTTTGGTGCTACCAATGGATTAGATGCTTTAAAAATAGTCAAACAGAACAAGGTCGATATAGCAATTGTTGATATCCGATTGCCTGGAATAGACGGTAATGAATTTATTCAAAATAGTAATAAAATTGATAAAAATGTAAAATATATTGTATATACAGGATCTTCAGATTACACTCTGCCAGATTATCTTGAATTAATTGGAGTTAGGCCAGAGTTTGTTGTAATAAAACCTGTTAATAATTTATCTGTGTTAGTTGAAAAAGTGAAAAAATTAATTTCACTGGAGAATGATAATGATTGAGTCAAAGGGATTAATATTAACAATTGATGATGAGGCTTTTATTCGTAATAATTTTAAAGCCTTTCTTGAGGATTATGGATATGATGTATTAACTGCTGAAAATGGCGAAGTCGGTATCCAGGTTTACAAGGAAAAGAAACCAGATTTAATATTGGTAGATTTAAGAATGCCAAGAATGGATGGATTACAGGTTTTAAGAGCAATAGGTAAAGAAGATGAATTTCTTCCGGTTATTGTTGTTTCTGGTACAGGGGTTTTGAAGGACGCTATAAAAGCTGTAAGATTAGGAGCTTATGATTATCTCCTGAAACCAATTGAAGATATGGAAGTATTGTTGCAAACAGTTGAACAAGCCCTGGAAAAAGCAGAATTAAAAAGACAAAACCAAAAGTATCAGGAACAGCTTGAAACTATGGTTGAAAAAAGGACGGAGGAACTAAAAACAGCTATTAATCATTTAACCAGAGAAGTATCGACCAGAAAGAAAGCAGAAAAACAACTTAGTAAATCACAACAAATGTTAGATTCCATTATCAAATCGGTTCCTGATATTATTTATCGTCTATCACCGGACGGTAATATTACATTTATTAGCGATTCTGTAAAACAGTATGGATATAATCCGGAAGAAGTAATAGGACAAAGAATATCGGATTTTGTTCACCCCGATGATCGTGAAAAGGCTCAATACAGAGTAAATGAACGAAGGACTGGTGACCGTAAAACTAATAATTTTGAAATGAGGATTTTTACTAAAAAGGGGAAAAAGGTCCCATTAGATATTATTTCCAGCGCACTTGAAGAAATAGAACCTGTTATGTTAATTGAATCTGAAGGGTTATACGATATATCAAAAAATAAGGAAAAAGTTTTTCTCGGTAGCCAGGGTATTGCCCGTGATATTACGCAGAGGAAAATTGCTGAATTAAAAATTCAAAATTCCCTGAAAGAAAAAGAAGCTTTGTTAAAAGAGATTCACCATCGGGTAAAAAATAATATGCAAGTAATCTCAAGTTTGTTAAACTTGCAAATGAGACAATCTAAAGATAAAAATATTCAGAATATTTTAATGGAAAGTAAAAACCGCATTCGTTCAATGGCAATGGTTCATGAAACTGTTTATAATTCGGATATATTTACCCAAATTAAAATGAAACAGTATATTCAAAAAATTGCAAAAAACCTGATGCAATCATATTTAACGGATTATTCAAAAATCAAGTATATTTTTAACCTTGATGATATTTCTGTTAGTCTTGATTCAAGTATTCCGCTTGGACTTATTTTAAATGAAATTATTACAAATTCTATTAAACATGCCTTTACCGATGGCCAAAAAGGGGAAATAATTATTGAATTGAAACAAAAGGAAAAAGGGCATGCCCGTCTTTCAATCCAGGATAATGGCGCCGGATTTGAATTAGAAGATATGATGGATAGAAAAACAATGAAAACCCTGGGATTAAAATTAATTAAAACCCTGGTAAATCAAATTAAAGGTAATGTTGAAATAATTTCTGGCCAGGGAACAAAATATTTAATTGATTTTTCAACACAAATAGATAGTTCAAGTTTTATCAGATAGTTCAACTATGAAAAATAATAGAGTCCATTAGTAAAATTATTTTATTTTACTAATTGGATAAAGAATTAAAAGAATTATTCCTCCAGAGAATACTGCAATTCCAATCCCGAAATGATCGGCAAAATATCCAATTAACGGTGATAAAATCGCAACAGTAATTGTTTTACACTGTGATTCTATAGAAATACCGGTAGCCATTGCTTTAGACGGAACATTATCACTAAGAATTGTAACGTTCATAGGGCGTCGGATATTTTGTAATATAAAGAGTAATATGAATAGTAAAACAGAAATTGTCAAAAAGTTATAGTAGTAGCAAACACCACATGTAATAATTACTACAAAGCCGGTTATATATGATTTGTTAATTGCTTGTGATATACTAATAAATTGTCGTAGAAATAAATATGAATGCCGACTGGCAATTGAAGATGCAATAAAAAGTAAAAAATAAACCAGGGTTATGATAATTGTTGAACGCTGGGCATTTTCAAGAAATAAAAACACTGGGATAGAAATAGTCAAATTTTGTAAAATCGGTTGCAGATAGTCTTTCAATGTTTTGAACAAGCCGTCGAATAGGGCAGAATTAAGGATAGTTCTTCTGAATCCGGAGGTTTTTATAAAACTGAATAATTCCGACATTATCAAGGTGTTCTTTTTTTTCATACTAATATCTAATGATCGGTTTAAATAATTAGGATAAGATATGAGTAGGCCTAGTAAAAAGATATAGGGTATGGTTGATGCTAAGAAAATTATCTTATATTCACCGGAATAGAATACCAAAAAACCGGAGATTATTGCAGAGATGGCAGAACCAATTTTTGACCAACTTCTCGTATGTCCATAAAAAATTGTTTTTTCATGAGAAAGATTATTTCTTTCCAGATAGTCCAGGATCATGGCTTTGTGAGTGCCTGATCTAAAGGATTCGCCTAACCCAAAAAATACCATTGCGACAATAAAAAGGTAAAAATTTGATGTTAAATAAAAAATAGTAAATGAAATAATATAGAAAATAACAGATGAGATTATTGCTGATTTTCTCCCAAATTTGTCAGCAACAATTCCTGATGGAATTTCGGTTACAATATTAGCAATTTCTCTGGTTGAATAGAGAACTCCGATTTGGAAAAAATTAATTCCTGTATCTCTTAAAAATAAAATAATAAAAGGACCAAAAAAGATCAGGTTCTTTAGAAAGCCGTAGGCACAGAATTTATAATATTGGAGATTTTTTCGGAACATTTTTCCTAATAGTGATAATTATCAAATCATTATTTTTATTTTTTAATATCTAATTCTACATAATTAGCACAATTTAAATACTCTGAATATTAAATCAAAATTGTAATATTTCAAAAGATAATACTTCAACTATTTTTAATGACCAAAAAATGCTTATCAAATCTATAAGTATTAAATCCAGAAAAAAGACTGGATAATTTAAATTTTAAAATTAAGATGTAAAGGAAATAATATTTCAATTAATACGACTCGTAGTATTGTATTTTATTTTTACAAGTAATAAATAATACAAGTCAGGCTTACTATTGTTGGAATTCTTTTTCCAAGTTTAACCTGTCAAAACGCAAAGAACAATAATGGGATATGTTTCCAGATAATTTGAATTGTTTGAGATTTTGTGTTTGTTTTATTTGATTTTTTCAAAATGAAAAAATATGTAACTTTTACAGTTAAAATGATTCTAATATTTAGAATAAAAAAAAGGAGAATAAAGTGACAAATACTATATATGATGTTGTAATAATTGGCGGCGGTTCTGCAGGCTACACTGCAGGAATTTATGCAGCTCGCGAAGGATTAAAAACCATCATTCTTGAAAAAGAAATGACTGGTGGAATTGCCGGAATAACAGATATGATAGAAAATTATCCTGGATTTCCAGATGGCATTTCCGGCCCGGATTTAATGGAAAAATTTAAAAAACAGGCAGAGCGGTTTAATGTGATTTTTGAGGAATATGTAGAAGTTGAAGAAATTGTGCCTCAAAAAGATTATTTTCAAATTAAAAGTGATGATGGTGAATATCATGCCAGAAGTGTTATTTTGGCAACTGGTGGCTATGCAAGAAAATTAGGACTTGAGCAGGAGAAAAAACTTGCTGCCAGAGGCGTTTCCTATTGTGCAACATGTGATGGGCCTTTTTTCAAAGATGCTGAAATTGCAGTTGTTGGAGGTGGAGATGCAGCTATTCAGGAAGCATTATATTTAACCAAATTTGCAAAGAAAGTGACTATTGTTCATAGAAGAGATAAACTAAGGGCAGCTGATACATTACAGCAAAGAGCCTTTAAAAATGAAAAAATTGATATTGCCTGGGATTCTATAGTTGATGACATTGTTGGCGAAACTAAGGTAGAAGCATTAAAACTTAAAAATGTTAAAACCGGGAAAATTTCTGAATTGAACCTCGAAGGAGTTTTTATATTTACGGGCTGGTTACCAAATAGTGATTTTGTGAAAAACCTGGTTGAAATGGACGAACAGGGATATATTAAAACTGACAGAGATATGAATACTTCAGTTAAAGGTATATTTGCTGCCGGTGATGTCTGTATGAAAAGTTTTCGGCAGATTGCTACAGCAGTTGGTGAAGCAACAACAGCTGCTTTATCGGCGTCTCATTATTTGGATGGATTGCAATAAAAATTAGAGTTCGCATCTATAATATTCAAATGTATAGCCGGTATTATTCCAGTTTTTAAATTTTTTGATTAACTGTGTATCTTTTATAAAATTAACAGAAATACCTTCCATAACATGGCCGGTTACATATTTATAGCCGCGCTTTTTTAATGTGTTCTGATAGACACGTTTGAGCATTTTTGAAATTCCAAGGTGTCTGTAATCTTTTTTTACAATATAGGCATAAGTATAAATTGTATTGCCTTTTTGCAGATTAGAATCACAATGGGCCCAGGTTTCGTTAATAAAATGTTCCAGTGGAACTCCGACTATGATACCTTCAATATTATTTTGATATCGGATAATAAATGGAAGAGTTTTAGGGTAATTAAAATATTTATTAATTGAATTGCTATTAAAGCGAGCGTTCTCACCAAAATGTTCTACCAGGGATTCTGAAATTTTGACAATTTTTCCAAATTCTTTTTCTCCTAAATGTTCAATTAGTTCTATTGAAATCCCGATTGGAGATGATGCCAGAATCCGTCCCTTTGTTCCGGTTAATTTAACTTCAAATAATTCTTTAGTGTGTTTATCCATTTTTGTATTAAATCCGTTTGTTTAATTTTTCATAATCGATGGTAAAAAATACTGGTTCTTTTTATAATAATCAATAAAGAGTTTTAGTTAAACAAAATTAGAAGTAATAAAATGATAATTAATATCTTAAATTGAATGTTCGAATTTCAAAACATTAGAATAATAAAAAGAATAAATGTTATTTGCAAAAAAGGGGAAATAAAATTAATTTTACTCCATGAAATATAATGAATTTTTTAAAACGTGTATTGACAGAAAGAATAATTTTCTTTGTGTTGGTATTGACCCCGATCCGGCAAAAATGGATCCACAATTCCCTAAAAATCCTCAGGGAGTAGCCCAATTTGTGAGAGAAATTATCAAAGCTACTTCTGATATTACTCCTGCCTATAAATTTAATTTGGCCTTTTTTGAAATCTGGGGCTGGGAAGGGTGGAAAATTTTAGAGGAAATAATCGCAGAAATTCCAAAAGACATCCTATTAATTGGAGATGCCAAGAGAGGTGATATTGGGAATAGTTCCCGATTTTACGCTAAGGCAATATTGGAGAAATTGGGTTTCCATTCGATCACCCTTGCACCATATATGGGAGAGGATAGTTTGCGTCCTTTTATAGAGGACGAAACAAAAGGCGCTTTTATACTTTGTGTAACTTCAAATCCCTCAGGAAGAGATTTGCAGGAACATGGTAATCCTCCGTTATATCAAAAAACTGCCGAATTAGCCAATAATTTAAATACTCTTAATAATGTTGGGCTTGTTATGGGAGCAACCAAGCCGGAACAGTTATATGATATTCGAAAAGACTATCCTGATTTACCATTCCTGATTCCTGGAGTAGGAAAACAGGGTGGCGGTGTGGAAACTGCAGTAGAAGTTTGCCGTCAATGTGGAACAGGTGTAATTAATTCTTCCAGAAGTATTATTTTTGCTCCGGATGGAACATTTCCTAATAATATTCGGCTGGCTGCTGAGAAATATGCAAATTCATTTAAAAAGATATAGTGAGCATTATTGTAAATTTGTTGTTTAAAAATAAGAGTGGAAGATGAAAAACAAAAATTATGAAGAATTATTAGAAGATTGTGGCGCTGTTTTTAAAGGTCATTTTAAATTAACATCCGGATTGCACAGTGACACTTATGTAGAAAAATTTAAATTATTACAATACCCAAAATTATCAGATAAATTGTGCAAAGCAATTGGTGAAAATTTTAAAGATACCAAGCCAAATGTAATTGTCGGGGCTGCTGTTGGTGGTATTATTATTAGTCACAGTGTAGGGCGTTTTTTAAGTACACGCTCAATATTTGCGGAAAGGGTAGATAAAAAACTCGAATTTAGAAGAGGATTTAATATTGAACCGGGGGAACGGGTTTTAATTGTAGATGATGTTGTTACGACTGGTGGATCAATATATGAATTAATGGACCTGGTATCGAAACATAAAGGCGTGTTGATGGGAATTGGTGTATTGATTGACAGAAGTGGTCAGAAAGCAGATTTTGGTGTGCCATATTTTCCATTAGTAAATCTTGATATTCCTACACATAATCCTGATGATTGTCCTCTTTGTGCCAAAGATATTCCAATTACATCAAGAGGCAGAACCGGGAAAAAATGATTTTCTGTAATCTTGGGAGTGGTAGCAAAGGAAACTGTACATATATTGAGCATGAAAATACCGGAATTTTTATTGATCAGGGATTTAGTGCAAAAAATGTTACCGAAAGAATGACCAGCATAGGTCTGGACCCACTAAAAGTAAATTCAATTATTTTAACTCATGAACATTCAGATCATTCCAAAGGCCTTGGTGTTTTTGGACGTAAATATAATGTTCCCGTTTATTTGACTGATAACACTTATTCCGCTTTAAAACCTGATTTATTGAAAAATGTAAATGTCAACAAATTTACAGCCGGACAAATTTTTAATATTGGTAGTCTGAAGGTAAAAACCTTTCATACGCCTCATGATGCCATAGACCCGATTGGGATCGTTGTATCTACTGATAAAGTAAGGGTTGGAATAGTAACAGATATGGGTGATGTGCGCCAGTCTGTTGTGCATCATTTAACAAAATTGGATTTACTGTTGCTTGAATCAAACCATGATCCGGTAATGTTGAAAAACGGGTCCTATCCTTTAAAATTAAAACAAAGAATAAAAAGTCGGGTTGGACATTTATCAAATCAACAATCAATCGAGTTATTTAACAAAATTTCCAATAAGGGTGAATTGAAGCATTTAATTTTAGGACATTTAAGCGAGGAAAATAATGATCCACAAATTATTAATAAACTTTTTAAAGAAAACGGTGGCAGTGATTGTAAATATTCTATTGAAATTGCTTCCCAGGAAAAACCGGGATCTATCTATAAATTATAAAAAAACCATTGTTTTGATTGCAATAAGTCTTTTTTTTATTAATCTGTCTTATACCCAGGTTTTAAGTCAACAGGATATTAAGGAAATTCATAACAAGATAAAATCTCTGGATAATCAATATATTTTACCGGGAGATGTTGGAGTTATTGAAACTGAGTTTGGAAGGATTATTATTGAATTTTTTCCAAACATCGCACCTTTACACGCAATGAATTTTAAAAAACTTGCTAATGCTGGGTTTTATAATAAAACTACTTTTCATAGGGTGATTTCTGATTTTATGATTCAGGGTGGTGATATTTTGAGTAGAGACAGTATTGCTTATAATGATGGACATGGTGGAACTGGATATACAATTCAGGCAGAATTTGGGAAAAGTAATATAAGGGGAGCGGTTGCATCTGCCAGGAAACCTGATGCAATAAACCCCAAAAGAGATTCCAATGGAAGCCAGTTTTATATTTGTGTAAGTGATCAATCAAGACTTGATCCTTTAGGATATACTGTTTTTGGGAAAGTAATTGAAGGAATGGATGTGGTTGATAAAATTTCCCTGGTAAAAACAGACAGGGGAAATCGTCCAAAGAAAAATGTAATAATGGAAAAAGTTTTTGTAACCAATAGGGAAACTTTAAATCTAAAGTCGTTGAAATGAAGAAAAAATTAATTGGAATAGCATTAGGTGGAGGCGGAGCAAGAGGCTTCGCACATATTGGAGTATTAAAAGTTTTTGAAGAAGCGGGTATTAATATTGATTTTATTGCCGGAACTTCAATGGGAGCTATTATAGGTGGAATGTATGCCCAAAATCCCGATATTTCAGTTTTAACTAAAAGAATTAAAGATTTTTTTAATAAAGGATTGAAGGAACATTTAGGCTTAAAATACATTAAACCCCAGCAGAATGGGAATTCTGGTTTTTTGACTCACTTTACAAAAGTCGTTTCTGATCGCATAATTTTAAATTTTGCTTTATCAAAAAAAGGAATTTTACATAATGAAAAACTTTATGATGTTATTTCAGAGTTAGTGGATGAACAGGATATAAGTAAAATGAAAATTCCTTTTTGTGCTCTGGCAACAGATTTAACAACGGGAAATACAATTGAATATAAAGAGGGTAGTTTGATTAAAGCTCTTACTCTTAGTTCTTCGATTCCGGGTTTTATAACTCCTGAATTTGAAAATAAAATGTTGATAACCGATGGTGGTGTTACTGCACCTGTTCCGGTGAAATATGTGAAAAACATGGGTGCTGATGCAGTGATTGGGGTTTCAGTAGATATGAAAAATTATAGTGAATTACAATCACCAAACATTATTAATATCATATCCAGAGCCAATTCTGCGCGGGGACTTGAATTGTCAAATTTGCAACTCGAGATGGCAGATGTTCGAATTCACCCTGATATTGATAATGCACATTGGAGTGAGTTTGAAAGGCTTGATGAATTTATAGAAGTCGGTGAAAAAGCCGCACGCGAAAAGTTAAAAGAAATTAAAAAAATTAATTCAAATATATTTACCAGGTTTTTTAACTAAGGAGAAGATGTGAGAAATACATTTAAACAAATTAATATTTTTTTGATGGTTTTATTTTTACTATTTTCATTTTTAATAGCAAATTCCAAAGAAAAATTGGAAATACATCCCTATTTATATACTAATGGAATTAATCAGGGTGGAACCTTCAATATTGCTGTAAATGTAATCATTAAAGACGGTTGGCATATCAATTCTAATCAACCTTTAGATGAATTTTTAATTGCTTCAGAATTAAATATTACTGAATCTGATGATTTTAAGATAGAAAAAATCAAATTTCCTGAACCCAAGATTCACAAAAATGATCAGGAAGTAGTTGAGTTTTTTGAAAAATCCCTGGTTGTACTTCTCACTGGAAAAATGAATAAATCTGTTGAGAATAATGTTAAATTAGAGGGAGATTTTTTATTCCAGGCTTGTAGTGATCGTACTTGCCTTGCACCTAAAAAAATTGAATTTTCCATTGATATTCCGATACTTGCAGAGTCTGAAGTTGAGACAAATAGTGATAATATGGAATTTTTCTCTTCCCTTGAAATAGAAGATAACCAGGTAAAAGGCGCGTCCTTTTTTACTATTATCAAATTTTTATTAATGGCGTTCATTGGTGGGATTATTTTAAATGTAATGCCTTGTGTTTTGCCCGTACTTTCAATTAAAGCTATGAGTATTGTTAAGCAAAGTCAGCAAGATAAAAAAATGATTATGAAAAGTTCTCTTGTTTATACTGCCGGAATTTTGGTTTCTTTTATTGTTTTGGCACTGGTTATCATAATATTAAAAATGTCCGGTGAATTGGTTGGTTGGGGATTCCAGTTTCAAAGTCCGGGTTTTGTGATTTTTCTATTAACAATTATTTTTGTGTTTGCTTTATCCTTGTTTGATGTATTTATATTTCAGGCACCCGGGATGCAGGTAGCATCTCAAATGACAGCCAAAGGAGGTTTGACCGGATCATTTATGAGCGGTATATTTGCTGTTTTATTAGCTACACCCTGTACAGCACCAATATTGGGTGCGGCTTTGGGTTTTGCTTTTAGCCAGCCACCTTTTATGATATTAGCGATTTTTCTTTTAGTAGGATTTGGTCTTGCTTTTCCATTTATATTACTAGGTTTTTGGCCAGGAGCAATAAAACTAATTCCTAAACCCGGTGAATGGATGAATACATTTAAGGAATTTATGGGATTCTTGTTATTCGGTACAGCTTTGTTTTTGTTAAGAACAGTCTATTTCCTTATTGGTGGAGAAAATACAATTATGGTGTTATGGTTCCTGATTTTTCTGGCTCTTGCAGTGTGGATATATGGTAGATTTGCCGGATCAGAAAATTCATTGAAAAAACAATGGATTGCTACAATTTTAGCCATTGTAATTGGAGTTACTGCCGGAATTAAAACTTTGAACTTTGAAGATAAATCAAATAATCTTAATGAAATCAACCTCCATGTTGGGTGGGAACAATTTTCACCTGAATATGTTGATAAATTACGTGCCGAAGAAAAGCCGGTCTTTATTGATTTTTCTGCTGAATGGTGCCTGACTTGCAAAACTAATGAAAAAACTGTTTTGCATACTGAACAAATTTCCAGGGCTTTTGAAGAAAAAAATGTAACACTTCTTTATGGAGATAATACAAAGAAAGACGAGATAATTGGACAATGGCTCAGGAAATTTGGGAGAGCCGGAGTGCCATTATACATTTTTTATATTCCCGGACAAGAGGAGCCGGTGGTTTTACCGGAGTTGATTACCAAGAAGATGGTTTTAGATATGCTCAAGCAATTAGATTAGATGTAAATAGTGAATTATTAAATTAGAAAAAGGTATTAGAATGAAACAGAGAAAATGGAATAATCGATTAATGACAATTTTGATTTTGGCTCTTTCCTTAACTTTTTGCTCAAAAAAAGAGACTGATAAGAAAATAGATAAAATTAAACCTATTAACAAAGAAATAGCTAGTAATAATGAAAACATAGCCGCTGATTTTTCTTTAATTAATATGGATGGAGAAGAGGTCAAACTGAGTGATTTTAAAGGTAAAGTAGTCTTATTGAATTTTTGGGGAACCTGGTGTCCTCCATGTAGAGCTGAAATTCCGGGTTTTATCAAAATGTATGAGGAGAATAAATCACGAGGACTTGAAATTATTGGTATTACTCTCTCATCAGGAAGTATTGCAGATATAAGAAAATTTGTCACGGGAAATAAAATGAATTATACTGTTTTAACAGGAGATGAGGCCTATTTGCATACATTGGCAAAATCCTATGAAAATATCCGTTCTATTCCGACCTCTTTTTTAATTGACAGAGATGGTATAATACGTGAAAAATGGGTTGGACAACTGAGAGAGGATACTTTCCTGAATAAAGCAAATAAGTTTTTTTAAATTAATCTGTTAGAATCAGATCACCACAATTAGGACAAATCATATATATTGTTTGTTCCTGATAAAATCTCAGCCTGGTTACCCGAAAACGAATGTTTCCGGTTAAACCGGGCTTTTCTTTTATAATCACATTCCTATTGACAAAATTATCAGGTTCCAGTGGAATATCATGTTTGTTAACCACAAAAATGAATTTTTTCTCTGCTACGTCATTGGTTTTATCTAATATTTCGAAATATCCGCCAATTTCAGCAATTGGTTTTTGTGATGTATTCAGGATTTGTATTTTAAGGTTTAATAACTGAAATTCTCTTTTTTCAATGGTTAAATCCATTATTTGTATTGTCTGCTGACCATGCAGGCTACAAATCAGGATAATCAGGAATGTAAATAGCAGTTTATTGAGTTTCATCATTTCTCCATATTAAAAAAACTTTTTCTGTAAGAAACAGTTTTTTTCTGTGATTATAAATTTTTATATAAGAAATTGACACCTTTTTGATGTCAGTTTGGTACTAAATTCAAAATCAAAGTTTTAAAAGTGATCCCAGCAATACAATATTTTAAAAATCTTCTGTCAAATGATTTTTTATACTTTCTGGTAAATCCAGACAATTGATGAATTCCTTTGTAAATCTTTCCTTTGTCCATCTTCAATTATTTTTAATATAAATAAGTTAAATTTTATTACCAAGAATAAAAAGCATATACCTGGGCACATCTTTTAATAGGTAAAAAAATCTTAAAAACTAACTTCTACATTTCCTTGTTTAAATTTTTTGCTTTTTATAACTTTGCCTAATACAATTTAAGTTAATAAAAGGGGAAAACATTGATTTCAGACTTACAAAAATTTTTATTGGAAAAACCTGAAATTTCATTAACCAATGAACAGATCAAAAATATCAATGCAGCCAGGCGAGTTGTACTGGATGTTATTGAAAAGAATAAAACTGTATATGGTATTAATACAGGTTTTGGAAAATTGAGCCATATTAAAATTGATAAAAAAGATTTACAAAAATTACAGGAAAATTTATTGCGTAGTCATGCCTGTGGCGTTGACAAACCTGTTGATACAGAAATTGTTTCTCTTGTAATGTATCTCAAGGTTAAAAATTTGTCAAATGGTAATTCTGGTTGTTCGATTGAAGTTGTTAATAAAATTATTGAATTGCTGAATAAGGAAATTTTTCCCAAAATTCCCAGGAGAGGATCAGTTGGTGCGAGTGGAGATTTGGCCCCTCTTGCACACATGTCTTTACCACTGATTGGTGAAGGTGAAGTTTTTTATCAGGGAAAATTTGTTAATGCTTCAGAACTCGTCAGAGATGGAGTTTATCAACCAGTGGAACTTGGCCCAAAAGACGGACTATCGCTTATAAATGGTACACAATATAGTACAGCCTTGCTTTGTCATGGAATATTAAAGGCCCGTAAAATATTATCTCTGGCAGAAGTAGCAGTTTCAATGAGTATAGAGGCTGATATGGCTACTGATGTTCCATTTCGGGAAGAAATTCATAAAGTAAGAAAACAAGTCGGTCAGCAAAGAGTAGCGAAAAATATTCGCAATCTTCTTAAATTCAGCGAAATTACAAAATCCCATAAAAATTGTGAGAAAGTCCAGGATCCCTATTGTTACAGATGTACTCCCCAGGTTTTGGGAATGGTTCGTGATACTTTGGACTTTGTTGAACAAATAGCGGAAAGGGAAATTGACGCAGTGACTGATAATCCTTTGGTCTTTCCGGAAGAAAATAATATTTTTTCAGGTGGGAATTTTCATGCTGAGCCTATTGCTATGGCAGCGGATTATCTTTCAATTGCCCTAACAGAATGTGGAAATATAAGTGAACGTAGAATTGCCAATCTGACGGACACAACAATGAGCGGATTACCGCCCTTTCTGGTGGAATCCAGCGGGATCAATTCCGGCTTTATGATTGCTCATGTAACCGCAGCAGCTCTTACTGCAGAAAACCGAACCATGGCTAATCCGGCCTCTGTTGAGACGGTTTCTACTTCTGCAAATCAGGAAGACCATGTTAGTATGGCTCCGAATGCAGGATTAAAATTATTAAGGATCATTAATAACCTTAAAAAGATTATTTGGATAGAAATGATGGCAGCTGCTCAGGGTATTGATTTTCGCAGGCCTTTGAAAAGCGGTATCGGGGTTCAACTTGGATATGAAAAAGTAAGAGAAAGTGTTAAATTTTTAGATCAGGATAGAATAATGTATCATGATATTGAGCAATCTGAAAAGATTTTATCTGATAATAAATTTTTTGAAAATTTGAAAAAAATTATGAATAATAAATAAGGATGGAGCCATGAATTCCCCTAAAATTATATCAAAAGGGTTGACCTTTGATGATGTTCTGTTAATTCCCCAGAAGTCTGATGTTTTACCTCATAATGTGAAACTCCAAACCAGATTAACAAAAAAGATAAGCCTAAATATTCCAATATTAAGTGCTGCAATGGACACCGTTACAGAAGGGAAAATGGCAATTGCAATTGCACGGGAAGGTGGAATTGGTGTTTTACATAAGAATATGACTATCGAAAAGCAGGCTGATGAAATAGATCGTGTAAAACGTTCAGAAAGTGGTATGATAGTAAAACCAATAACTTTATCATCTCAGAACACTATTAAGGAAGCCCTTAATTTAATGGAAAAATTTGCAATTTCCGGAATACCTGTTGTTGATCATGGGCAATTAGTTGGAATTTTAACAAACAGGGATATCAGATTTGAAACTGATCATAGTTTGAAAATATCGGAAAGAATGACTTCTGGAAATTTAATAACTGCACCAGTGGGAACAACACTTGACGAGGCTGAGTATATATTACAAAATCATAAAATTGAAAAATTATTGATTACCGGGGATGAGGGAGATTTAAAAGGACTGATAACTGTCAAAGACATTTTAAAGAAAAAGAAATTTCCCAACGCCGTAAAAGATTCTTTTGGTAGATTACGGGTTGGTGCTGCAATAGGTGTATCAGGTGATTATTTAGAACGAGCCGAGCAGTTAGTCAGTGAACAGGTAGATGTATTGGTAATCGACACAGCTCATGGCCATTCTTCCGGAGTTATTAATGCCCTAAAACAAGTAAAAAAACGATTTTCAAATGTTGAGATTATTGCTGGGAATGTTGCTACAGCTGATGCTACAAAAAGTTTAATAGATGCCGGTGTGGATTGTGTCAAAGTCGGAATTGGACCTGGAGCAATCTGTACAACCAGGATAATTGCAGGAGTTGGAGTACCTCAGTTGAGCGCTATAATGAATTGTGCCGAAGTTGCTGGAAAATCAAATATCCCGGTAATTGCTGATGGGGGAGTTCGGTTTTCCGGAGATATTGCCAAAGCCCTGGCAGCCGGGGCAAATACTGTAATGTTGGGTTCGTTACTGGCAGGAATGGATGAGAGTCCCGGTGAGAGAGTGCTATATGAGGGGCGTATTTTTAAAGCATATCGTGGAATGGGTTCGTTGGCTGCAATGAAAGAGGGTAGTAAAGATCGATATTTCCAGGAATCTCAGGATAGCAGGAAACTTGTGCCAGAAGGAATAGAAGGAATAGTACCTTATCAGGGTGCATTAACAGATACAATTCATCAGTTAATGGGTGGCCTCAGAGCTTCAATGGGATATTGTGGTTCACAAACCATTACCGAGTTTAAGGAAAAATCGCAGTTTATTGAGGTGACTTCAGCTTCAATTGAAGAGAGCCATCCGCATAATATTAAAATCAGTAAAGAGGCACCAAATTACAGGAAAGAATTTTAATAGTAAATAATATTTGATTTGGAAGTTCTGAAATTCTAAAACTTTGCAATAGAGCAATGAAGGAAAATAAAAAAACCGGAAATACAAAGAAGTATTGCCCGGTTTTTTTTAATATATTGAATGAAAATTATGATAATAATTCTACAAATTTCGCCAGTTTGGATTTTCGGTTTGAAGCATTATTTTTATGGATAACACCTTTTCCGGCAATAGAGTCGATAAAAGAAATAGCTTTGCGAAAAATCGGTTCAGCTTCTTCTTTTGTTTTTGTCGCTTTAACTTTTTTTATCATTGTTTTCATCAAAGATTTATAATGTTTGTTGCGAATTCTGGCTTTTTCTGCCTGTCTGATTCTTTTTTGTACT
>JAOZSR010000003.1 GCA_029939575.1 Fidelibacterota bacterium | reverse complement strand
ACAATTAAATTATGATTTTGTAAAATATATTTCATTTGAACATTTGATTGAAAATCGCAAAGATCAATATTATGCTGCTTTAATGGAATGTCAAAAAACACGAAATACAAAAGAAGAACAGATTGATAGATGGATTTTGTTTTTCCTAAATTCTTTAAAAATTCTTACACTTAAATTAAATTTAAAAATTAATAATACTGAAATAATACCAATTTATTTAAATGAACGACAACAAAATATAAAATCATTTATAACTGAAAATTATCCATGTAAAATTAGTGATATTAGTAAACGAATGGCAGAAATATCAATTAATACAATAAAAAAAGATTTGCAATATTTAGTTAAACATAAAATTATTAATAAAATTGGTGAACGAAAATCAACAATATATACAATTGTAAAAACATAACAATCAGATGGAGAATAACCGCAAGAGCTCTTCGACAAATTTTAGATTTTTAGACTTTTTTGTAGTTAATTTAAGATGGGATAGATTTGTGATATTCACTTGCGGTATCATTATACGCTTAAACAAAAGTGTTTTGCTAAAGTAGCAGGTAAAGTTGTAAGTTTTTTTTAAAATCCTGTAATTAACTTTAAAGAACAAAAAACATTTATTTTTTAGGCCCACATTTAATGTATAAGAACAAGAGACATAAACAGGCTTTGTATGGCATTTGAAAAACTAGATATTATTAACTTAAGAGGATTGTAAATGAAAAAGAAGTTGATTATAGTTTTAACTGCAATTATTATGATAGTAGGTATAGATGGATACAAATTCGCAAATGGGCAAACCGGTACAAATAAAACCGATAAAGTTATTGGGTTTTGGGAGCACGAAGCTGACAGTGTATGGAAATATATATATGAATTTCGTATTAAAAACGACCACAGCTTATCGGGGATAGTTCACAGTTATTTTTATGGCATTAAGGATAGTGAAAGCCCTATTGAAAACATAAAAATACTTTTTCCTGAAATCACTTTACAATTTGGATCACCTTCAAATATTGAGCAGGTTTTTATTATAGATACGGTAAAAAACATCATGGAGGGTGAGATAGAATTGCCGGATCAATCGAAAATAAAAATGCTTTTACACAAATTATCTTTTTCAAAAATAGAGGGTGTTTTCCCGCGAAAATCACAAGTAACTGTTTATTCGCCGCCTATATTGCGCAATGATGGAATTTTGGTTGGTGATTTGTCAGAAAATAAGAAACTTACACAGGGCATTGATAGTGCAATTTCCCAAATTATAAATAAAGAATATGGATTGATTTTTTCACTTTTAATTGCCCATAAAAACCAACTCATTGTTGAAGAATATTTTTATGATCACAATATTAATACGTTGGAAAACCAAAGTAGTGTTACTAAAAGTATTGTCGGATTATTAATCATGGCTGCCCTCGAAGATCATTATATTAAGGGACTTGATGAAAATATCAATGTCTATCTGGATTACGATTTTTCACAAGCAATAAGTATCCATGACCTATTATCCATGAAGGCAGGCATGGAATTAAGCGGAGAAGCCTGGCGTGATAGTGATAACAGATTGCAAACTCTTTTGAATAGGGAAATTGTAAATAAACCAGGAAGCGTTTTTTTATATGACAATGGTATTCCAAACATTTTAAATGCTATAATATTTAATGCAACAAATAAACATGCTGATCAGTATGCATATGACCGGATATTTAAAAAAATCGGGATTACTGAATATAATTGGGATATTAATAAACAAAACGGTTTCCCTGATGGTAGCGGTACACTTCAGTTATCATCTAGAGATATGTTAAAAATCGGATTATTGGTTTTAAATAAAGGAAAGTGGGCTGGAGAAATACTTATTGAAGAGGCAAATATAAATAAGTTATCTGAGCGTAATACATGGCTTGAGGACTACAAAATGGGGTATGGCTTATTGTGGTGGATCAGAGAAATAGAAATTAACAATAAAAGCCATGAAGTAATATATGCTAGTGGCTCGGGAGGGCGATTTATTATTGTTATTCCTGAATTAGAAGTTGTTGCTATATTAACTGGTGGTAATTATAATAGATCTGAACATTATAAGTCATGGGAACTACTGAAACCACTTATTTTAGGAATTGTAGAAAATAGAAAAGATTAATTTTAAAAAACGCCAAACAACTGTGTAAAATAAAAATCCGGTGAATAAACCATATAGTTTGATAAAAAAAATTAGAAAATAATCATTTGATTATAAAATAAATATATCATAAGTTCTAGTCAGACTAGTCAGGAGGATTTGTGAAAAATGCATGGCAATTACAAGAAGCAAAAGCAAAATTTAGTAAAGTAATTAATGAAGCAATACAACATGGGCCTCAAATTATTACAAAACATGGCGTTGAAAAAGTTTTGTTAATATCTATTGATGACTACAATAAGATAAAAAAACCAAAACAAAAATTATCCGGCTTTTTTAACAATTCCCCTTTAAAAAATGTAGATTTAGACATTACCCGTTCTAAAGATTTACCAAGAGAAATAGAACTATGAATTATTTATTGGATACTTGTATTGTTTCTGAATTAATAAAAAACGAACCAAATAAAAAAGTTGTTAATTGGATTGATTCAATTGATGAAATGAAACTGTATTTATCAGTGATAACAATTGGAGAAATAGAAAAAGGATTATCAAAATTACCTGATTCAAAAAGAAAATCCTTACTATCAGAATGGTTACATGAGGATTTGTTAATTAGATTCACCAACCGAATAATTAACCTTGATATCGATACTTTATTTCAATGGGGAAAGATGTCTGCGGCACTTAAAATAAAAGGTTTAAAAATGCCAACAATTGATTCATTAATTGCCGCTACTGTAAAACAAAATGATTTGTGTTTTGTGACCAAAAATATTAAAGATTTTGAAAATTGTGGTATAGAATTACTAAATCCCTGGGAAAATTAATGCTAACGTCTGTCTGAATTGAACACAGTGTAACAGGTTTTTAGAGGTTCCCTTTAGTAAATATACCAACAATTATAATATTATATAAACCTCCCAGATTTTAAAAACCCGGGAGGTTTAATAATTTTATTTTTGAAAGGCACCACGCATTGGATCCCAGGAAGGAATATGTTTTGCCTTTTTCTCCAATAATTTTTGCACATTTTCCGGTATATATTTTTTAGGAAGAATGACATTGAATACAAATCTATCAAACCATGAATCGCTCATTGTATAATATCCATCATCACCTGATTTTTTACCCCATGAATTTTCTACCAGCCATTTATCCACACTACCATTTTCAGTAGTATCCATTCCAACCAGAACCATTGCATGATTTGGAATTCCCCAGCCATAATTCATAGATTCTTTTTTTGTAAAAGACATTTCAATATCAAATAATGTTTCATAATCATAGAGATCAGGATTCATAATACCATTTTCTTTTCCCATACCCGGTCCTGCAGTAGCAGCAAACCAAACAGGCATCGAGTCAAGCAACGCTTCTTTTGTCCATGCTTTAAAATCAGATGATTGAATATTAACAAAATTCATATCAGACATATTGGTCATATTTCTACAATATTCAATAGTATAATGTTTGTTAAAATCATATACCGGATGTTCAAGAATTGTTACATATTCTGACAAATCAATACCAACTGCTTCTTTATAAAAATCTTGTGGCGTAAAATGTTTTGTATGAATTATTCCATCTTTATCTTCATATCGCCAATCAAATTCTGTAACTGGTTTTCCAAGATTTAACACTAATATTCTATAAATATCTTTCAGCATTTCATCTTTTTTTGATAATAATTTTGATTTTCCATCACCCTTTGCAGCCATATTTCGAAGAACCATTGCATCATGTCGGAGTAATTTATTCAATATACTATTCAAATATCTACTGGATTCACTACTAATAGTTTCGGGCATAATTTCTTTTGGTACTGCACCATATTTTTCAATCAAAGCAACAGCATAATTCCACCAACCACCATCTGGAATAGCATCATTTATTAATTCCTGCACATTTCTATCTTGTAAATCTTTTTTTCTAAGTTCAATCATTGCATCGAGAAACATATTTGATTTTTCTAATTTGTCATAAAAAAACAAATAATTTTGTGAAAATTCAAAGGATGATAAATTGTAACTTTTTACAACTTCCGGACGCATAATATTTAAAGCGGCAAACATCCAACACCTTCCTGTAGATTTCTGATTTGTAATTCCTTTGACATTCAGTTTGTAATTTACAAGAGTACTATAATTATTTAAGACTTCTCTGTTAACAGCCAGATCTTTGATACTATTATTTGTGATAGCATTATAAAGCAAACGATTTTTACCTTCAAGTTTTACTGATTTATCAAGATTTTGAATTTGTTGTTTACTTAGACCTTGCTCTTCTCCAAAAGTGATAGAAATCAGCATTAATGCTATAAATATCACACCTGTTTTTCTGATCATTTTTTCTTCTCCCCTTTTTTGATATTTCTAAAAATCTCATCCTCTGAATCCTAAAGTACGTTTTAGAATTACCATGATAATAAATCTCACCAAATTAAAAAACAATTGTTTAATTTACTTGTATTTTTAAACAAAAGAATATAAAAAAATTGGAGTGAAAATGAAACAATCAATTACAAACTTAATCCAGAAATTTGAAACAAATAATGTAAAATTTAATTTTAAAAGATATATCAAAAATTTTAATTTGAATAAATAAATAAACATTTTACACTTGATTCTTAAATGAGTAAGGGCCAAATTGAAATAGAACTATTTTAAATTATTTATAGAAAATCTTTCAATAAATAATAATATATTCTTGTATATTGAAACAATTTGGAAGGATTTTGTTTGGTTAACAACACGTTAGATATTAATAATGAACCAGATACGCCATCCATGTTTCAGACAAATCGACTATTCATAGTAGGAGGACCAAGCACTGTAGGAAAAAGCACTCTATTAAATAAAATACGACAGGGTGAAGTCCCTAATTTGTGCGATCAGCTCTCTATTGAATTGCCTTCTTCATACCTCTACCTTGATGCCTCAGAGTTGCTAAAAGCACAACATTCACCTGTTAATCGATTAGTTCTACACTATGATTTTGTTCATCAATATTCTCCAAAAATTGGCTTCCCCTATCTCTCAGATCTGATTAACAGGTCTTGTAATGTCAACGTTCTCACCCTATGCACCTCATCGTGTTTATTATCTCAACGGATTACTTCACGATTAATGAAGGCGCTATTTTCATATTTGCGAAGACCTAATCTGCATAACATCAGGAAAATTAACCGGCTATGGACAAGAAGAAAATTGTTCAGAAGCACTACCAAGCTCTTCGCGATATATAATGACTGGTTTGAGTTTATTGAGGAGTGTGGAGTCACAGAGCACCTGATTCTAGATCCTTCCGGGTCTATTGTCAGGGCTGCCAGGCTATGTGATGGAAACGAAGTAAAGTATCTGCTGAAAGGTGAATTATAAAAACTTATTTTGAAGAATATCAGTTAGTTAATAATATGTTATGTGTAAAAAACCAATCCGGTTATCAATAAACAGGTTGGCATTTTGATATTAATGGAGCATTTAAACAATGATTTTATTACGAATTATCAAGTATTTAATAAGCATGTTGGTGATAATGATGAATTTATTTAGTTGTTCTCCAAAATCGGAGTTCATAATAAAAGGCACCGGGGAAAAGATTCTCTTTATAGGAAACAGTTTTACATTTATTCATGGTGGAGTTGAAAAGTATGTAAAAAAACTGGCAGCCTCAGCAGTGCCATCCAAACACATAGAGGTTGAGAGTAAATCAATAGCCGGAGCAACACTTGCAATCCACTATAATCTTCCGGAAACACATGATGTCATTCGAGACGGTTCATACGATGTTGTTATTCTACAAGGTGATATACCGGAACTCACAGAGAAAAATATTGATCCGTTTCTGAAATATTCCAGGCTATTTGATCAGGAAATAAAAGCTACAGGCGCCAAGACAATGTTCTTCATGACCTGGCCATATGAAAGGTTAAATTGGATTACTTTAGACGAAATAGTTACGGCTCATAAAGATATAAGTGCAGAGTTAAATTCATTAGTTGCACCTGTGGGAATTGCATTTCAACAAGCATCAGAAGAACAACCGGAATTGGCTGTTTTAATAGATGATAAAGAACATGAAAGTATTTATGGTATCTATTTGGCTGCCTGTGTAATTTATTCAACTCTTTTTGGTGAGAGTTCAGAGGGTCTGACTTTTGTACCACCTGAGATATCTGCAGAAGAATCTATGATTTTACAAAAAATTGCCTGGGAAACAATTCAGAAGTGGAGCAAAGAGCAAAAATATTAATTCGATTGTATTATTTTTTTATTATCTTGCAGAATTAAAATATTGAAAATTATCTTCTTCAATTTCATGAAAAAATTTCAATTCAGCTTTAGTACTGGCTCTGTCAAATCCGGAAATCTCAAATACCATTGCAAAATACTCCGGCATATATCCGTTAATTTCAATTACCTGCTTTACCAATTCTTTTATTGAATTGTCCCGGCTAAAAATCTCGACAGTTTTAACCTGGGAATCATATCCAAAGCCAGCAAAAATCATATAGTTTTCATAGTGTTGTCCTGGTAATTTTGCTACCAGTCCCAGATCGATTAAATAACGATTCACATTCCAGTCATGATAGGTTTCCAGAACTTTTATAGAATCCCCTTCCGGATATTTTAAAGAGCCTTGCCACCATGGTAAAGTTTCATATTTTACCGGAAGTACGGAAATCAGATTTGATAAAGCCCGCAGATTTTTAAATTCCCCTACATAGACAATATTTCGATTTTTAATATAATCTATTTCTATTTCAGAGGTAAACCTGATATTCATTTTTTGGTTATAAGAGGTAAATACACGATTTATATCAATCATATTATAAATACTATTATGAGGTAATTCACCCAGGAACCACTTTTCAGCAGCTTTTTCAGGATGATTTTTACTATACTCTTCAAACACCTGTGTAGTATTTATCTGGTAATCCTGAATCCTTCTGCTTCGGTCTAATTCCTGAGAATATTCATGAAAGACAAAAAAGTCCCCAATCACAAAAGTTACCGGATACCCATTATCAAAAAAATTACACCAGATTTTATTTTTAGTGTCAATCAGATCAATATTTTGTTTTGGATAAGGGAAAATATATTTTTGAAAAGTTATATAAAACAGGGATAAGAATAATGCAAATGCAAGCAGTATAATACTAATATTTTTCCGACTCTCTGACTTTCGGATTTTGGATCTTTCATTTTTAATAAATGTTACCTGGTAATGACCTTTGGGAATAAAAAGTTTCATTTCATCAGTCTGACCATCGGTCTGATAATATTGTTCCAGATTTTTGCGCAATTTATGCATATGAACACGAACAGTAGTGTCTTCAGCCGCATTAAAATTTTTCCCTTTCCTGAATACATCGTTGGCAATTGTGACCTCCTTGGGAACATCACCTTTAAACGAGGCATCAACAAGATATTTAAGTAGTCTCTGGTACAGCTCTTTTTTAACAAAAGACTTACTTTTTAAAATTTTATCTAATTCGGCTTTATACTTTTCTTCTGTTTTCATAATAATATTATTTTTTTGACATGAATAACATATTTAATAATTATTAAAAATACAAGACTAGAATTTATTGATTAAGAGAAAAAAATTAAGGTAAAAAAGGTGTTCGTTAACAGTTAAAAACAGTTAAAAACTTGATATAAGAATAAAATTTCACAATATTATGATGAAATATTGGGAAAAGACATTTTTTTAGTTTTAGTATAATTAAAATTTAAACCTGTGATGTTCAATAAAAATAAGGAATTACTATGGAGAACAGTTTTATAATAACACTTTTGCTTACAGTTTTTGTTTTAAGTTTATTCTCAGCCTGTACTTTAAAACAGGATATTAACAAAAATTTAGAATGGGACACTGAACAAATAATAGAAATAAATAAAGAAACAGGTCACAGCACTCTAATTCCTTATAATAATAAGATAAAAGCTTTACAAAACCATTTCCCGGACTCAAAAAACTATCAATCTCTTAATGGAAAATGGAATTTCAAATGGTATAAAAATCCCAGCCTGGCAGAACAAAATTTTTCCAAAGATGTAAAATGGGATAAGATCCGGGTTCCCTCCTGTTGGCAATTGGAGGGATTTGGAACACCAATCTATACTAATGTAAAATATCCTTTCAAACCTGTTAATCCACCATTCGCACCCAAAGACTATAATCCTGTTGGAATATATAATCGAAGTTTTACAATTTCCAATGAGTGGAAAAACCGCCAGATATTTATCCATTTTAAAGGAGTGAAATCAGCATTCTATTTAAAAATTAATGATCATGAAGTTGGTTATAGTCAGGGCAGCGCAACCCCTGCGGAATTTAATATTACAAAATATTTAAAAAAGGGCGAAAACACGATCCTTGTAAAAATATTCAGATGGTCTGATGGCAGTTATCTCGAAGATCAGGATGCCTGGAGATTAAATGGAATATATCGCGATGTATACCTGTTCTCAATTCCTAAGGTCCATATCAGAGATTTTTTCGTAACAACAAAATTGGATAAAATGTATAAAGACGCTACTTTAAATATTCAGACCAAAATCAAAAACTATTCTCAAACAAATATAAAGGATTATAGCCTGGAATTATCAGTTTTGGATAAACAGCAAAAGCCAATTTTTAAAACAATTTCTAAAACCTGTGACATTACAAAAGGAGATGAAATTTCTCTCGATTTTTCAAAAAACATCAATAATCCCAAAAAATGGTCAGCAGAAACACCGGAATTATATACTCTGTTATTATGTTTAAAAAATGGAAATGATGAAATACTTGAATATGAATCCTGTAAATTCGGATTCAGAGAGATTGAGTTGAAAAATGGACAAGTTTTGGTAAATGGTAAAGCGGTAACCTTTAAAGGTGTTAACAGGCACGAACACGATCCGGATATGGGCAAAACATTAACCGAAGAATCCATGATCAAAGATATAAAGTTAATGAAACAGTTTAATATTAATGCTGTGCGCACCTCTCACTATCCAAATACTCCGAGATGGTATGAGTTATGTGATGAATATGGAATTTATGTAACCGATGAAGCTAACCTTGAAACCCATGAAATATGGAGCAAATTATCAATTGATCCGGCATGGGAACTTGCCTATGTTGATCGGGCTAAACGAATGGTTGAGAGAGATAAAAACCATCCATCAATTATTTTCTGGTCATTAGGTAATGAATCCGGGTATGGACAAAATCATGAAGCAATGGCAAAATGGATAAGAGAAAAAGACTCAACCCGTCTGATTCATTATGAAGCAACAGATCCGGGATATTCAGATGAACCCTCCCATTTTGATATAATTGCCAATATGTATCCAAGTGTGGAAAAAATGGTGAAATTTGCTAATGATTATCCGGATAGACCTGTTATAATCTGTGAATATGCACATGCTATGGGAAACAGTGTAGGAAATTTGTACAAATATTGGGATGCCATAGAAAAACATCCACGTTTGCAAGGTGCTTATATTTGGGATTGGGTTGATCAGGGATTACGCAAAAAAACCGATCAGGGAATAGAATACTTTGCCTATGGTGGTGATTTTAATGAACCTGTCACTGATGGCAATTTTTGTATTAATGGTTTGATTACAGCGGACAGGATTCCGGAACCGGAATTAACCGAAGTGAAAAAAGTGTATCAATATATCAAAATTAAAGCTAATGATTTACCAAAGGGATTAGTGAAGATCATAAACAATTATGATTTTCTGAACATAAATAACTTTCAAATGAATTGGGAATTAAAGCAGGATGGAAAAGTAGTTCAAAGGGGATTAATGGAAAATCTTGATATTATGCCAGCAGATCAGAAAACTGTAAAAATTCCTTATGAACAACCCGAATTAACTGCTGGTACTGAATATTGGCTGAATATCAATTTTTGCTTAAAGAGAGATTATAATTGGGCTAAGAAAAATCATGTAGTAGCCTGGGAACAATTCAAATTGGAATATAAAAATCCCAAAAATCCAACCTTGAATATTGCAAATTATCCAGATTTAGAAATCACAGAATCAGGAAAAAGTATATCAGTAACAGGTGAAAAATTTCAAATTGCAATATCCAAGGAATCTGGAATTATAACATCTTATAATTATAATGGACAAAGACTTTTGGAGCAGGGTCCGATGCCTGGTTTTTGGAGAGCGCCTACTGATAATGATGCCGGTGGTGATGAAAGAAGTTTTGCCGCCAGATGGCAAAAAGCCGGCCTCGATAAATTAAAAAAAGAGGTGAAATCTGTTAAAGTTACTAATAAATCCAAAAATATAATCCAGATAACTGCTGAATTAAATATGATTGGAACATCAGGTACAATCACCTTTAATACAACTTATTCAATATTAAAAGATGCTACAATTCTCGTAGATAATGACATCGTTATTCCAAAAAGTCTCCCACCGCTTCCAAAAATTGGTATGAAAATGATCTTACCTGATAATTTTGACCATTTTACCTGGTATGGACGGGGTCCGGAAGAATCATACTGGGACAGAAAAAGCGGCTCCATTGTTGATATTTATGAAGGCTCAGTTAGTGAACAGTATTTTCCCTATGTCATGCCTCAGGAAAATGGTAATAAAACCGATGTTCGCTGGGCTTATTTAAATAACAGGGAAACCGGATTATTAATAATTGGTACCGAACTTTTAAATATTAATGTACATAAATATTCCATAGAAAATTTAACAGAAGCAAAGCATACATTTGAAATAAAAGAAGAAGAACGGGTATATATAGATATTGATCATAAACTTATGGGACTTGGCGGAGATGACAGCTGGAATCCCCGAACTCATGAAGAATTTCAGATTTTTCCCGGAAATTATAAATATAGTTTTCAATTATGTCCAGTTAAAAATGACAGAGATACAATAATCTCAAGAACAAAAAAAGTATTACCAAAATAATGAAAAAAAGAGTTCATAAAATATTATTGATTTTATGTATGCATATTGGCCTGTTTGCCAGTACCAATACAATTGAAATTGATCTTAATGTACAATACCAGGAAATTGATAATTTTGGCGCTTCCGATTGCTGGTCGATGCAAAAAATTGGCAGCTGGATATCTTCACAAAAAGAAAAGGTTGCCGACCTGCTTTTTTCAGTTGAGGAAGGAATTGGCCTGTCTGCATGGCGTTTTAACCTCGGAGCCGGAATTAATCATAATAGAATCCATCATCCCTGGAGAACTGTAGAAACTTTTGAAATCGGCCAGGAAGAATATGACTGGACACGCCAGGAAGAAGAACGCTGGTTTCTGAATGCTGCCAAAGAACGAGGTGTTGATCAATTTATTGCCTTTGTAAATAGTCCGCCAGCCAGGATGACCCGTAACGGCTTTACAAACTGTACTGACGGTTTAGGCAGTACAAATTTAAAAGGTGGATATGAAACTCAATATGCCACTTACCTGGCGGATATTCTAAAACATTTCCGAGATGAATGGGATATTGAATTTAATCAAATCAGCCCGGTTAATGAACCACAATGGGAATGGAATGGCGGAAACCAGGAAGGTAACAGAGCCAGTAATTCAGATATAATTGGAATTGTTAATGCACTTTACACAAAACTCCGGGAATATGAGTTGGATACTGAAATATCCCTTCTAGAAAGTGGCAATCTGAACAGTTGGTATAATGAAATTGAATACCTGGAAAGTGAGTACGGAAAAACCTATGGAGATTATTTGTCTTCAGTTATTAATAATCCACTTATTAAAGACAAAATCTGCCACCATTTTGTCGGCCATTCTTATTGGTCAGACAGACTTGTCGGTCAGTTAACAGAACACAGACAATCTTTGTTTATGAAAATGTTACCTTATTTTACAAATGGCTGGAAATATTGGATGACTGAATATTGCATTTTAGATGGCCCGCTGGGTGAGGGCGGTCATGGAAGAGACCTTACAATAAATACAGCTCTTGATGTTGCCCGTGTAATCCATTATGACCTGACAATGTTACGGGCAAGTGCGTGGCAGTGGTGGACAGCTGTTTCACCGGAAGATTACAAAGATGGTCTCATATATACGGATTACAAAGATAATCCAAATTCGCAAAATATTATAAAAAGTAAAACTCTGTGGGCTTTGGGAAATTACAGCCGTTATATTCGTCCCGGATTTATCAGGGTTGGTTGTGCAGGAGCAAGTGATAAATATGGGCTGATGGGATCAGCCTATATAAGTCCTGATTCTGATAAAATAGTAATTGTATTTGTTAATGTCAGCAATTCCAACCAGTTTGTAGAACTTAATTTATCAGGATTAAATGATGGAAAATTCGTAGATGAATTTACCCCTGTTGTGACCAGTAATAAAACCGGTGATGACCTGAAGGAATATGAAAGCTTTGCTGCAAACACAGGTTATGAAATTCCTTCCCGCTCCATAGTCACACTCATAGCGGATATAAGTGATTCAAATCATATTGATAATCAGTCGAATACTCCTGTCAATTTTAAACTGTTTCAGAACTATCCAAATCCCTTTAATAATGGTACCAGGATTTCTTATTATTTATCAGAAACAAACAACATCCAAATCTCGGTTTACTCTTTATTGGGAGAATGTGTAAAAACAATTTTCAATGATAAACAGGAAAGTGGAGAGCACATTATAGATTGGAATGGAACAAACAATAATAATGAGGTTGTTGGCAGTGGTGTATATTTATATGCTTTGAATATAGGTGAAAGTCGCAAAATTAAAAAAATGGTTTTTATTCAATAGAAGAGAAGAAGAAACATGAGTATTTTTAACTAAAAGAAGGAGGAGGAAATGAGAAAATTATTTTCTTTGTTATTGTTTTTAATTTTTTGTGTCTCCATGGTTTGGGGACAAACTAGTACCATTTTGTATGATGGTATTTTAGACGGAGATGCCGTCTATATTTGGGATTGGGGTTTTTCGGAAACTCCCTATGAGGTTGATAATATGGGTTACTCAGAAGGAACAAAAGCTCTCAAATGGACTGGATATAACGGTACTGAAGGTTATCAGGGGATATTTTTTGGGTTGAACACACCTGTTGATTTATTAGCCAACTGGGACCTGGCTTATGTGGAATTCAAAATCAGGGCACCGAAAGGATTGGCTGCAGATTCTCCATTAATGAATGTAGTGCTATACGATTCCAGAAGTGATGATTGGAATTACACTAAATATTATGAAATTTCAGATTTTCAAAGCCTGGAAGATTCTGTATGGCATACTTATTCAATTAAATTAACGGACATGTTAAATTATTCAGATGAAATTAATAAATCTGAAATTTATGCTGTTAGTTTTGAGTATTTTGACACTGGCCTGGATGAAGAACTGTATATTGATGAAGTAACTCTGGAAACAGTATCACCAATCGAGGAAACTCCTAATATGGTTTTTGTAAATGGCAAATTAAAGTCTGAAATGTACCTCTGGCCATGGGGATTTACTTCTGATCCGACTGAAGTATCGGATATTGGATATTCACCTGGTACTTCTGCAATTAAATGGAATACTTATGATGGTAGTGGTTCACAAGGATTGTTTATTGGTTTGTCTGACAATGTTGGTCATGATTTATCCACTATATGGGATACTGATTCTGCTTATTTTAAATTAAGAATGCCAAACGGTCAGGAAGTCACAGACACACTTGATCTGTATATTTATGACTCAAGAAATGGCGATTGGGAATATTCTATATATAAAAGAATTGAAAACTTCCATGTATTAAGTGATGGTGAATGGCATCAATTTAGTATCGCCCTGGCTGATATGATTCAATTTAACGAGGCTAATGAAACTGATAAAACTGATATTACAGCCATTAGTTTTGAAACAGTTTCCGGCATATCATCAGACCTGTTAATTGATAAAGTCTGGATTGGAAATCCGAATATTGGAATTACTATGACTATGTATAATGGTCGTAGTTTGCCAGCGGGTATTGAATTTGAATCATGGGGTTTTAATAATAATGATTTTGAAGTAGCCCAAAATGAAGGTTATACATCTGAAACCCCGGCTATTCTCTGGGAAACAGCAAACTGGGATTGGCAAGGCAAAGGATTTATTTTTAATGTTCATGATTTTACTTTTGGCATGTTAACAGATACCTTAAAAATTAAAATTAAGGCTCCTGCCGGCATCCATGATCTTGCATTGGATTTTTATGATATTCATTATAATGATACTTATGCAACAGCCAGAAAAGTATTGAATGATGTTGACTGGGATGGTACCTGGAAAATTCTGGAAATTCCATTAAACAGTTTTGATGTACCGGAAAATTTTGATCTGAAAAATGTATATGAATTTGGTGTAGTCGCCGCAGATACTACAATTCCAGAAAGGATTCTGCTCGATGATATATGGATCGGAAATCCGGAAATCGAAAATGATTTCAATCCACCGGAACCACCGGCAAGTTTAACAATTACTACTGATGAAAGTTTTCCTTATATCAATTATATTCTCTGGAATGATGTTGAGGGAGAAAATGGTGAATATTATACATTATATGTTAGTCCGGAACCTATTACTAATCTGGAAGATGAAAATGTCACTATTTTACAAGATAATATTGCAGAAGAAACCAACATCATAGCCCACCATATTTTTCATCCTGTAACAAATGGCGAAGTAACCTTTTATTATGCTATGATATGTACCGATGCAAGCAATAATATTTCGGAAACTTTTACTACTTCGGGTCCATTTACAAATCTCGCAAAAAAACGGGCTATTGTAAATTTTGGAACTCCGCCAAATTTAGAACTTGACGGATATTTTGACGAATATGAATCTGCACCTTTCAATATTAAACCCGAAGAATCTCTTGTTGTTTCCGGAACAATTGACGATTCAGTAGATTTCAATGCAAAATGTTATATGGCAATTGACAATGAAAATTTATATATCGGTTTTGATGTTGTCGATGATATTTTCTCATGGAATGCTGCAAATACAGTTAACTGGTGGGATGACGAAAGTATTGAATTTTTTATAGGATTATATGAAATTAACAGTTTTGTTTCCCATCATAATGTATACCAGAGATTTGCTGAACCTGATTACAGAATAGTATTCACTCCGGAAGTTCTCTACGTTGACGCCTGGCCTGCTGTTGATTCCCTAATGGCTGGATCTGAAAACTATTATTTTGAATCAGGTGGTGGTTCAGATTATTATTGTGAAGCAAAGATCCCTTTAAGCTTCATGGAAAGTGTAAATGGTGATAGCGCTTTCACACCTGTGCAAGGTATGAAAGTCCCTCTGGAAATTCAGGTTAATGACGCTGATGTTGCTAATGGTGGAGCAGTTGCCAGAATGCAATTAGGAACTAATTCCAACGAAGATCCCTGGAATTCAAACCATCCCTATGCCTGGACATTTACCTGGTTAGGTATGCCAACAACTGATATCAGTGAAGAACTTGCTCCGGTTGCATTTGAATATAGTTTAGAGAAAAACTATCCAAACCCATTTAATCCGACTACAACTATTGATTACACAATTGCGGAAAATAATGAGGTATCTTTATTCATTTATAATGCACTTGGACAAAAAGTAAAAACCCTGGTTAATAAAAGCCAGTCAGCCGGAAAATACAGTGTAAAATTTGATGCTTCTAATTTAGCATCAGGTCTGTATTTTTATCAAATAAAGTCCGGCAACTTTACAAAAGTTCACAAAATGCTGTTAATAAAATAAATATAACTTAGAGAATATTTTAAAAAGGAGTGTACAGGTTTGAAAAATTTTGCTACCAAGACACAAAGATACAAATCAAATACCAGGTAAAAATCAGGTCGAAAATTTGTGTCCAGGTGACTTTGTGGCAGATTAAATGTACACTCCTTTTTATTAAACAACATTGGAATATATATATGCACTTCAGAAAATTTTTACTACTATTTTTTATTTGTCATTTTTTAATATTTGCTTCATCAAAAACATCCATTGATCCATCCAATACTGGTATTCTTTATACTGGCAGAGTGGAATTCTCCGATCCCTCCAATCCTGTTTTTAGTTTTAATGGTGTTTCAATTGAAGCATATTTTACCGGTAGTGGGATTTCAGCAAACTTTTCTTCAACTCCTAATACAAGCTATCTTTATGTGATTATTGATGACCAGGTTGATGTCTATAACCGACAAATTCTGGAAGTCGGATCTTCAGAACAGAGTTTTGAATTGGTTTCAGGGCTTTCTGACACGATCCATAAAGTTGAAATTGTAAAACTAAATCAATTCGACACAAAGGTTACATTTCATGGTTTTGAAGTTGATGGCGAAGGGCTTGCTGAAAAACCGCAACAAAAGGAACTATTCCTGGAATTTTATGGCGATTCTAATCCAGCCGGACATTCAACATGGGACACAAAAGATTTCGGTGCAATAAGCGATAACGGTGGATATTTTACTTACCCGGGAATAACAGCCCGAATGCTAAACGCAGATTTTTCCAATATTTCCGGCGGAGGAGCCGGAGTTACTAATCAGGCCTGGTGGAATCTTGTGAATTATCATCATTTAATTCACATGAATGATGCAGAATCACCAGCTAACCTCTGGGATTTTGAAAATAACTTCTGGAACCGTTCACCTGATGCAATAATAATAAATTTGGGCGCCAATGATTATTATGCAAATGCCCATAAACTCTTGATTAAACTAGGATGGAAGAATTTTATTACTAATAATTTGCGCAGCTATTATCCTGATGCACATATTGTACTGGTAAATTCTTATGGATGGGCAATTGGTGAACCTGCTGATTATGTACATGAAGCAATTGAAGAGCTTAATGAAGCAGGTGATAACAATGTTTCATACCTGCGTTTTCCATGGTTGTGGGGACAGGAACATGCAGTAGTCTGTGAACATGCAGGGTTTGCCAATCTATTGGCTGATCATTTGGCAGTAGAACTTGGGTTACCACAGCCTACACCAAATCAATTATCAAGTTTTGCGGATTATGGCAAAGTTTATAACGGAAGTTTTGAAAAAAGTATTATTAATGGCGAACCTGACGGTTGGCGATCGCAGGGGTTAATAAATCTGGTCAACAATCCCACAATAGCTATAGAGGGAAACTATTATTTGAATCTCAAAAATAGTGGGATGGTTCATTATGCTAATGATGCTGCCCAGGGAGATTCTTTTAAAGTTACAGCATATATGAAAACAAATAATGGTTCATCAGGTAAATTAAAAATCGAGTTTAAAGATCAGGGCCAGAATATAATTTCTTCCGCTACAGTTGAGGGAAATAAAACACTGACAAGTGAATGGCAGGAATTCTCTTCTTCCGGAAAAGCACCGCAAAATTGCTGGCAAATTAGCATTGTACTACAAGCCGGATCCGACGCATCTGTAGATTATGATAATGTCAGGCTGGAACAGGTAACTGAAACAAGTATCAAATCCGAAGAGGTAAGGATAAAAGGATTTACATTGTATCAGAACAATCCAAATCCCTTTAATCCCAGCACACAAATAAAATTTGAAATTCCAAGACAGGGATTTGTGAACCTGACCCTGTTCAATCTTGCTGGAAAAAGGATAAAAACTTTGGTTAATAAAAATATGAATAGAGGTAGTTACACAGTAACTTTGAACAGCAGCGATCTTTCGAGCGGAATTTATATTTATCAAATTCAAACTGAAAATTTTATAAAAAGTAAAAAATGTATTCTCTTGAAGTAACTAAAACTTTCAGTTTGATAAAATATTTGTTTAACGCATAGAGAATAATATAAATAGGAAATCTAATTAGATTTGGGAAAGTAAAAATGGAATTAATTAAAAAATTAAGAATCCTGGTTATTGTAATCATCATAGCTAATTCACTGCTAATTGCGCAAACTACGGGTAAAATTGCAGGATCTGTTATCGATAAAGATACAGGGGAGCCATTAATGGGAGCAAATGTAATTATTCAAAATACTACCATGGGTGCGGCAACAAACCATGATGGTACTTTTTATATAATCAATGTATCTCCCGGAGTGTATAATCTTTCTGTTCAAATGATGGGATATGCACATTATCAAGTTAATGATCTACGGGTTTCAATAAACAGAACCGCAAACGTCCGGTTGGAATTAAGTCCAACCATTCTTGAAGGTCAAACAGTAATTGTCGAGGCAAAAAAAATACAGTCGAAAAAAGACCAAACAAGTTCCGTTGTCAATATTTCATCGGAAAAAATATCTCAGTTAGCTGTTGAAGATATCAATTCTGTAGTAAATCTTCAGGCAGGTGTTGTAGATGGTCATTTTCGGGGAGGCCGATCCAATGAAGTCTCTTTTATGATTGACGGAGTACAGGTTGTTGAGCCCTTTGGAGGAGAAAATAATCTGATAAATGTAGAGACCGATGTTATCGACGAAATTGAAGTCATTAACGGTACTTTCAATGCTGAATATGGAAGAGCAATGAGCGGTGTTGTTAATGCGGTAACCAAAAGTGGTAGTAAAGAATTTCATGGTAATTTTTCAACAAATTTCGGGAATTATTTTACCGGCAATGATGATATTTTTATCGGATTGGACAAAGGAGAAATAGATAGAAAAAAAGATTATAAATTTCAATTAAGCGGTCCGATCTGGAAAGATAAAATCACTTTCCTGACAAATCTAAGAGTTCAGGATAATAAAGGATACTTGAACGCAATAAACCGATTTAAGGTTAATAATTACAGTAATTTTACTCAAAGTGATCCCGAATATTGGTACTCTGAACATACTGGCGACGGTAGTTATGTGGCAACCAGTTTCAGCAAAATGAACTCATTTATGGGAAAAATTTCATCTAATCTCATAAGTAATATCAGACTATCATTTATGTATACACTTAATGATGAAGAATGGGGTGACTATGACCATGCATTTAAATACAATCCCTATGGCAAAGCAACGAATTTTAAAAGAGCAGGCATGTATAATATGTCAATGAATCATATGATTTCCAATTCTCTGTTCTATGATCTGAATATTTCATTAATTGATAATTATTACGGCTCATACAAATTTAAAGACCCGGAAGATATCAGGTATATTCATGAAGCCTATTTAAGTAGCAATGGCCCGGGTTTTTTTACTGGTGGGCAGGAAAAGGGACATACAGAACGAACTGTAAAAGATAAAAATATTAAATTTGATTTAACCTGGCAGTCAAATAATCGCCATTTATTTAAAACCGGGATCTTATTTACAGAGCATGAAATTGATCAGGCCTGGCATGAAATCCAAAACGGGTATTTAACCAGACCGGAAAATGAGAACGCCTCATTTTACGATGCCGAGGACAGTGTGATGGTTTTTCCATATTATGAACCAAAGATTTACGGTGATTCTACAGTTTATGCTGATGTTTATAATGTAAAGCCAAAAGAATTTTCAGCATATATACAGGATAAAATGGAATTTGACCAGATGGTAATCAATTTGGGAATACGCTATGATTATTATGATCCAAATACAACTTATCCTTCCCAAAGAAGAAATCCTGCAAACCAATTATCATTCAATAACAATCCGGAAAAAATGTCCAAATCATTGGAAACGAAACCACAATACCAGATCAGTCCCCGCCTCGGACTTTCCTACCAATTAGGCGAAGCGGCGGTCTTGCATTTCAGTTATGGACATTTTTTCCAGATGCCTCCAATGTATGCCCTGTTTCAAAACCATTCTTTATTGGTAAGTCCCACAGATTATGAAACTACTATGGGAAATACACAATTGAAAGCCCAGCAAACAATCCAATATGAAGTTGGACTCTGGCAGGAATTAACAAAAGGAATGGGACTGGAAATTGTAGTATTTTATCGTGATATCTATGACCTTTTAAGTACAAAAATAATTAGTACCTTCAACCAGATTGAATATGGACTTTATACTAACAAAGATTATGGAAATGTCAAAGGTCTGGAATTGAAATATGATTTTCAATATGGGTCTTTTTCAACCAATATAAATTATACTTTGCAATATACTCGCGGTAATGCAGACAATCCTTCCCAAACATTCAATCGGGCAGGTGACAGCAAAGACCCAATTGCATCACTAATTCCAATGAGTTGGGACCAGAGACATACTCTTAACGTTACAGCCGGATATAATACACAAAAATACGGTTTAACTGTAACTGCATATTATAATTCCGGAACTCCTTATACCTGGAGTCCACTTTCTGTGTACCGTGTAGCAAATATTAACCTGTTACCGAATAATGATTATATGAATTCAAATTATTCTGTGGATTTAAACGGATATTTTAATCTAATTACTAAAGAAAAATTTTCTATCCAGTTGAATTATAGAATTTATAATCTTTTGGATCGCTTAAATGAAAACTGGGTTGATTCCAAAACCGGCCATGCTTATACTGCAATAATTCAGCCCAGTGACATAGCCAGCCATTTCAGTGATTTTAATGAATACACTGACATTATTCATGACCCATCTATGTATAGCGAGCCAAGATTTATTAAAATTGGTTTAGGAATAAAATTTTAATTTTATTGAATTTTTTATAAAAGAGGTTAATCATATGTTTAAAACAAAAATCTTGATTTTATTTTTACTTTTTAGTATTTCAAATAGTTTATTATCTCAGGGGAAAATATATCGAGGCCCGGATGATTGCGCCGGTGATATTGAAGATGAACGTGAAGGATATATGACAGGAAACAGAGTTCATATCTATTTCAGAAATACAACAGAATTATCTGACTGGCCAAGAACCGATGCTTCATACTGGCCGAATACTTATGAAGGAGTCAGAATGCTTGATGGTATTGGGTTATTGGTTGGAGCCCGGGTTTATATTGAAAACGATTCAATTCCCATAGATAATCTTGCTAATCTTCTAGACGACACCAATGTTGACACATTATATTATTGCCAGACAAGTTACCGCCAAAAAATGGATAAAGATCCTTCCGGTACTGTGGAATGGGGCTATTATCCTGTTCATGGATATTTTAATGAGAATAGTGAATATCCGGCAATGAGCAACCGCTCATCCAGTTGGCCTGTAGCAGGTTGGCCTTCTACTGGTCGTCAGATAAAATGGCCTGGAGAATGGGACGGAAGATTTGGCAGAGGAGTAATATATGCTGATCTCGAAACTTATTTTGTGGTTAATGATGCCCATGATCAGGAATATTTAGGTCAGGAAGACGAAACAAAATATTACCCCAGACCCGGAGTCTACATTGGAGATAAAAAAGAGGATATGTCCATCCAATATGGCAAACCCTGGGGTGGAATCGGAACCAGAGTATCCCAACGTGGTTTTCAGTGGAACAATCCACAAGCCAGGGATGCGATTTTTTGGGAATATTCTATTGCTAATATTTCTGATTATGATCTGCCGGAAGTTGCTTTTGGTTATTGGGTTGATACCTGGCTTGGAGGCGAAGATGCTGCTGATGATGTAGGATATTTTGACACTTATATTGATATGGCCTATTGCTGGGATGTAGATGGAATAGGATTTGGAGGCCGGCCAACCGGAACTCTGGGATTTGCCTATTTAGAAAGTCCCGGTATTCCCTATGATGGCATTGATAATGATCAGGATGGATTAATTGATGAACAACGTGATAATGAGGCAATGGAAAAAATTGGTCCCACCGACGGCATTACCAACTTGACTGACTTTTTGAAATTTTATAAAATAAGCGAAGAAGAATTACATGAACATTGGGATGCTGATGAAGACCAGGATTGGATGGATGGGAATGATGCCAATGAAAGTGGTGTTTATGAACCTGGTGAAAATGCCGGAGATGATGTCGGATTAGATGGCGTAGGACCTGGTGAGTTAAATTATTTTGGCCCTGATGAAGGAGAATGTAACCATAAACCGGATTATGTGGAGGGAGTTGGTTGCGAACCAAATTTTAATGCTACTGATGTTTCTGAATCTGATATGGTTGGTTTGACCTCTTTCCAGTTTTTTGCAATTCCCGATCATGGGCAATGTCATAATTGGTTTTGTGGTGATGAATCTATGTGGCATTTAATATCAAACCCGATTCTGCCGGATTTTTCCGGAGCTTTAAATAATTTAATCCTTACTTTTGCATCCGGCCCTTTCCCGCTATTTCAGGGCAGAGAAGAACGAATTTCAATGTCTGAATTACACTCTTATGATCCCCTGGCCGGATTAAATTCCACCAGTCATTCCTCACCAGCACTTTTTGAACAAAAACGTATTGTCCAGGTAATTTATGAAAAAGATTACCGATTTGCCCAACCACCAAAAATGCCAACTCTTACTGCTAAAGCCGGCGATGGAAAGGTTGTACTTACATGGAACGATGTTTCAGATAGGTTAACAAGAGATCCTTTTATCGGGAATATTAATGATTTTGAAGGTTATAAATTATTCCGTGCTACCGATAAGAAATTTTCCGATCCCCAGGTAATTACAGATGGCTACGGAACCAAGTCATCACTTAAGCCACTTTTCCAATGTGATAAAATTGATGAAATCAGTGGATTTGCGGAATTTGGACATGTTAATGGAATGCTCTATTATCTTGGTAATGAATCAGGCATAGTACATCACTATGTTGATACAGAAGTCAAAAATGGAATGACCTATTATTATGCTCTGGTAGCCTATGATTATGGAATAGAAGATATTAAAATCAGCCCTTCGGAAAATCACATTGTATTAGAACTTGATGAAAATGAAAATGTTCGTTTTTACGGTCAAAATGTCCAAATAGCCTCACCCCATCAGGATGCAGCCGGATATGTGCCTCCGAAAGTCGAATTGATCAACGATGATATTAAGATTGGGATAGGTACTGTAACTCCTGAAATATTATCAAATGATGCCCTGAAGACCAATCACTATTACAAAATTAAATTTAAAAATGACACAATTAATACAATTCCCGGACACAGTAAGGGAATCAAATATAGCACAAGTGGCTATGATGTTTATGATATTACTGACAACAACTCACTGGTTTATTCCGAAGATCCATCGGGACACAATATAAATTATAATGACACTTCTCATTTTTATTATTTGAATAATTTTAAAGAAATTATATCCGATAATTTTGATGGATTACGTTTAAGAATTAACAGCCCGGTTATGATTGCAAAATATGATGAAGAAAATTCTGATTGGATACAGGGAGAATCACCAATTACGATCACTCCAACTGCAGCAGAATCAAAATATTTTCCATGGGAATATAATATTGTTTTCACAGATAATCCGGCAGCATATACTGGTATTGAATCAAGTGACCGTAGAATACGAGATGAAAACGGAAAATCCCGTTTAGATGGAATTCTTATGAACCTGGATTTTAATTTTTACGTAATCAACAAAACCTTTGTTGATTCTCTTGGTGAATATGAGAAACTGGATATGGTGGTCCAGGATCTTAATGATAATAATGAATTTGATATGATTGAAGATCGGATATTTGTTGGTGCCCTGACAGAATCTGACAAATGGGCAGGAACAGTATTTATTATTGATTTCAATATGGTTGATATTGAGTCTGATTTACCAAAAGATGGAGATGTTTATCAGGTTAACTTTGAACGTCCCTTTTATGTTACCGACTCTATTACTTTTAAAATCAATCCGGAACAAGCACTTAATAAAGATAACCTGGCCAATGATTTGGAAAATGTCAGAGTTGTACCAAATCCCTATATTGCTACAAACCTTATGGAACCGGCAGTTTCCAATATGTTTTTAAACCAAAGACGCAGAATAATGTTTACCAATATCCCGGCCCAATGTGTAATCAAGATTTTCACAGCAAGCGGTATTCTGGTTAAAAAAATTGTTGTTGAAAATATGGCTGATAATGGAATAGTACACTGGGATTTGAAATCAAAAGAGAATCTGGATGTTGCAGCCGGAGTCTATTTCTATCACATCAAATCTGAACAGACCAATGATGAAAAAATGGGTAAATTCGCTATAGTAAAATAAAGGAATAACGATAAACATGAAAAATATAATAAAATATAAAAACAACGAGGTTTTATTAATGTTAAACAGAATCTTAATAATTATTTTTCTTTTTACTTGTTTTGTCAGGAATTCTGAAGCAAAAGAACCCTATAGAGTTGGAACAACTACAGCCAATTTCCTGGAAATTGGTTATGGTCCGGCCGGTATTGCCATGGGTGATGCTTATGTTAGTTTAGCCCAGGATTTATCTTCGGTTTACTGGAATCCTGCAGGATTGGCATTTATGAAAAATAATGAAGCAATGTTCATGTCTCAACCCTGGCTGGTAGATGCTAATATCGCTTTTGCCGCTGTTGGCATACCAATTCCAAATCTGGGTACAATTGCATTTAACCTGATACACATGAATTACGGTGAAATGGAAGTAAATACGCTTACTCAGCAAAATGGAACAGGCGAAATGTTTGATGCCAATGAACTTGCCGCTTCTCTTAGTTTTAGCCGGGCAATTGCCGAATGGTTTGCCTTTGGTGCAAGTGCAAAATATGTTTCATCACAAATCTGGCATGTATCCGGAGCAGCAGTAGCTTTTGACTTTGGTGTACTGATAAAAACCAATTTTTTCTCTATTACCGGAAAACAGGAAGATGGAATGAAAATCGGAATGAGCGTTTCCAATTATGGTTCCAAACTCAGATATGATGGAATTGATTTGCTGAACCCGATCGATATTGATCCGGGTATTAATGGGAATTATCGGGATGTTCCCGGACAATTCAGACTGAATTCCTGGGAATTACCCTTAATCTTCCGGGTAGGTGTTTCGGTCAAACCACTGGTTTTAAACAATCAGGAAGTTAACTTGGCTATAGATGCCCTGCATCCCAATAACAATAGCGAATCAATTAATCTTGGTGCTGAATACGCCCTCAATATGCCGGCTTTTGGTAAATTCTTTCTTAGAGGTGGTTACAAAGCCCTGTTTATGGAATCCTCGGAATTTGGTCTGACTCTTGGTGGTGGAGTTTCCCTGAATCTAATACGTAATGCCAAAATTTCCTGTGACATTGCATATCGGGATTTAGGTATTTTAGGAGCCAATACCTGCTATAGTCTTGGTGTGAAGTTTTAGTAATAAATAGTTCTATCCTGATTTTTTATATACTTATTAAAACTTAAAAATCTTATTGCCAAAATTGATAGAATATCCTTATATTTTATGGCTATGAAAGAAAGTCGTGAAATAATATTAATTGGAGATAGGGTTCTAATCGATCCAGTTGAGGATAAAACAAAAAGCCCCGGCGGTTTATATTTACCACCCGGAGTAAAAGAAAAAGAACGTGTTCAGGGTGGATACATTGTTAAAACCGGTCCGGGATATGCGTTGCCTTACCATGAAGATTCTGAACTTGAACCATGGGAACAGGAAATTGAGGAACCTAATTATATTCCATTGCAGGCTGATGAAGGTGATTACGCAATTTTTTTACGGAAAGCCGCTATTGAAATTGAAATAGATGAGAAAAAATATATCATTGTACCTCATTCTTCAATCCTGGTTCTCATACGAGATGATTTCCAAAATTAATAAGTAAAATAAAATCTTTGTAAAAGTAAAACACCTCACCCCCTATCATAATATGCCGGTAACTTTGATTTAATTCTATTTAGGAGAAAAAATGCCCTTATTTGTGAATAAAGAAAAAATTGATGACAAAATAATAAACCAGGAAATAGAAATGATGCGTAATGAGTATCAGAAAATGTTCCAGGACCAAACTCCACAAGAGCAACAATCACAGCTTCTTGATTGGGCAAAAGAAAATGTTACTGAGAAAGTATTAATTCAACAAGTTGCTAAAAAGGATTCACGCCCGGTTGATCCTAAAAAACTTAAAAAAACCTTCAAAGAAATTAAAGATAGTTATAAAGACGAGAAAGAATTCTTCGAAATGTTAGACTCAAATAATAGCAGTGAAGAAGAAATGAAAAAACAAATAGAAACTCAACTAAAAGTTGACAGATTAATCAATGAATTGAGAAAAAAAACACCGGAAGTGAGCCACAAGGAATTATTAGATTATTATAAACAAAACCAATCAAAATTTTTGATTCCTGAACAAATCAGAGCCAAACATATTGTAAAACATATAGATGCAAATACTACAGCGGAACAAGCCAGAAAAGAAATCGAAGAAGCAAAAAAATTATTAAATTCCGGCAAAAGTTTTGAAGAGGTTGGAAATATGCAGTCCCATTGTCCCGGAGATGGTCTTGACCTGGGATATTTTACCCGCGGTCAAATGGTTCAGAGATTTGAAGATGTTGTATTTAACCTAAAAAAAAATGAGATCAGTGAAATATTTCAAACAGAATTCGGCTTTCATATCGCCAAACTATATGATAAAAGACCTTCCAGGCAATTAACTTTCGAGCAGGTAAAAGATAAGTTGTTGGAAAAACTAAAGAAGGAAAAAGAAGAAGAACAAATTGAAAAATTTGTTGATGAATTAAAAGAAACAGCACAGGTAAAATATGATCCACCCAAACAAATCCGTCCTTTAAGTTTTTTACTGGTAAAACCCTCAGGTCCGGATTGTAATCTGGCTTGCGAATACTGCTTTTATCTTGAAAAAAATAAATTGTTTGGAGCCAAAAAACATAGAATGAGTGAAGAGGTTTTAGAAGAGATGATAAAACAGGCACTCACCCAGGGTACCAAACACTTCTCCTTTGGATGGCAAGGCGGAGAGCCTACTTTAATGGGGCTGGACTTTTTTAAGAAAGCGATTGAGTTCCAAAAAAAATATAGCAATAACCAGATAATAAGTAATTCTTTACAAACAAATGGTATTCTTTTAAATGCAGAATGGGCAGAATTCCTGAAAGAAAACAAGTTTTTGGTTGGCTTATCAATTGATGGCCCTGAACATATACATGATCATTATCGCAAAAATATTGCAGGACAGGGTTCCTGGAAAAAAGTCTATGAAAATGCCAAACTCTTACTTGAAAAAGATGTTGCCGTCAACACATTGTCTGTCGTTAATGACTATTCTGTTGACCACTGTGAAGAAATATATAACTTTCATAAAGCACTTGGTATAAAATACATGCAATTTATTCCAATTGTAGAAACTGATAAAAAAAATTCAACGACAGCAGCTCCTTACTCGGTATCATCAAAGAAATTCGGACAGTATTTATGCAAACTTTTTGACCTTTGGCAAAAAGATTTTAAATCGGGTCATCCTACTATCTCGATTCGTTTTTTTGAAGCTTTGTTCCATAAATATGCCGGCTTTGATGCACCTGAATGTTTTCTAAAAGAAGAATGTGGTGTTTATTTGGTTGCCGAACATAATGGAAATGTTTATTCCTGCGATTTCTTTGTTGAACCGGAATGGAAGCTGGGGAATCTGATGCAGGACAATCTACTCGATATGTTAAATTCCGAAAAGCAGGACAAATTCGCCAAACTTAAATCTGACCTGCCAAAAGAATGTTTAACATGTAAATGGCTGGAATTGTGCAGAGGTGGCTGTACCAAAGACAGAATTCGCGATCCCCAGGATAATAATGTCAGCCATTTTTGTGAAGCTTACAAAATATTTTTTGAATACTCCGATGAAATATTTAAACAAATGGCGAGTGACTGGAAAAAAGAACAGAGAGAAACAGCGGAAAAACACAGAGCCGAACAGGCAAATAATAATCAACAGCAATTTATTGAAAATGAACAAGGCAAGCAACAAACTCCAATCCAGACTACCGGTTCCTCTTCTGATGAAATAGGACGAAATGATCCATGTCCCTGTGGAAGTGGAAAAAAGTACAAAAAGTGCTGTGGGAGAAATTAATCAGAAAACTCAAAATAATTTGAGGAGAAAAATGGAAAAAATTAAAATTACAAAAAATCCTGAGCAGAAAAAATTAGACGAACTTGGTATTTTTAACTGGCCAATATGGGAAAAAGAAGCATCTACTTTCCCCTGGACTTATTCTGAAGAAGAAACCTGCTACTTCCTTAAAGGAGAAGTTGTGGTTGTAACAGAAACAGGAGAAGAAGTAGAAATGGGACAAGGTGATTTAGTCACTTTTCCTTCGGGAATGTCATGTACCTGGAAAATTAAAAAAGATGTTCGTAAACATTATCAATTTGGTTAATTGTTCATCAATTAATTAACTATAATGAAATATTTCTATATCATCACCAACAACATACTAACAGGAGCAAATAGAAATATAGTTTTTGTTTGTTTTAATTGATATATTTAGTTTATTACAACAGTAGAAATTTCTTAATATTGTAATTTTAAAATATAATATACTGGGTTTTCTACATTATGCGACAATTCGATTTATTACTTCCCGATATTTCTTTTATTGGGCACAATTAGGGCAGATGTAAGATGTTAAAAAATAGTTTAGGCAACAAGAAAAAATGATTGTATTTTTGTTGTATAAATAGAAGGATAAATATGACAGAATTATTGTCGATAAAAGAAGCAAGTTTGTGGGCAAGTAACCATTTGAATAAAAATGTTACTCCTTCAAATATTTCATATCTAATTCAATATGGAAAAGTTAAGAAATATGGAGATAATGGGACAACTGCCGTAAACAAATATGAATTGATTACTTACTATAAAAGTTTTAATGGACAGCGTGAAACTGATTGGCGAGAAAAATTAGGGAATGACTTAAACTGGGCATTATCATTCGATAATTTAAAAGAAAAAGATACTACAAAACATATACATAGACTACACCCATACAAAGGTAAATTTATTCCACAATTAGTTGAATATTTTATTGATAACCATACAGATAATTTCAAGAAAGAAACATACTTTAATAAAGGCGATATTATTCTTGATCCATTTTCTGGAAGTGGAACAACAATGGTTCAAGCAAATGAATTAGGTATGAACGCAATAGGAATTGATATTTCTGCATTTAATTCTCTTATTGCAAATGTAAAAGTAGGAAAAGTTGATTTTCAGGACTTAAATAATGAATTAAAACGAATTACAAATTCATTAAAAAAATATATTTCTCAAAATAGAAATGCTCAATTTGAAAATGAGTTGCTTGAAGAATTAAATGTTTTTAATAAAAGGTATTTTCCATCACCTGAATATAAAGTAAAAATTCGTAAGAAAGAAATAATAGAGAGAGAATACACACCACAAAAAGAAAATGAATTCTTTGAAACTTTTGAAAAACTTCGAAAAAAATATGACCTTAAACTAAAACAAGATAAATCAAGTAATTTTCTTGAAAAATGGTATCTCGAACCAGTTAAAAACGAAATTGATTTTACATTTGAACAATTAAAAAAAGTAAAACATCCAACTACAAAAAAAATAATTACTATAATTTTAAGTAGGACTATTCGTTCTTGCAGAGCAACTACTCACGCTGATTTAGCAACTTTAAAAGAACCAGTAACAAAAACATATTATTGTAGGAAACACGGTAAAATTTGTAAACCTTTATTCTCAATATTGTCTTGGTGGGAAAGATATAGTAAAGATACCGTTAAGCGTTTGTCTGAATTTGAAAATCTGCGAACAAATACAAATCAAGTCTGTTTACAAGGTGATGCAAGAAATATTAATATTATTTCACAACTTGAAATTAATCATTTTGAATTTGCACAATTAGTTAAAAGGCAAAAAATTAAAGGTATATTTTCAAGTCCACCATATGTTGGATTAATTGATTATCACGAGCAACACGCTTATGCATATGATTTATTTGGTTTTAAGCGAAATGATGAATTTGAAATCGGACCTCTTTATAAGGGGCAAGGGCGAGAAGCAAGGAATTCATATATTGAAGGAATTGCACAAGTGCTAAATAATTCAAAAAAATATCTTCAAGAAGATTACGACATCTTTCTTGTAGCAAATGATAAATACAATATATATCCATCTATTGCCGAAAAATCTGGAATGAAAATCGTGAATCAATATAAAAGACCTGTTTTGAATAGAACTGAAAAAAATAAATCAGCTTATGCTGAAATAATATTTCATTTAAAGGAAAAATGATGGCAATTTCAAACAGAAAGAAAGAACTAATTTCAAGAGAAGTAATCAAAATACTTTATTCAAGATTTGAGAATTTTCCGGAAAATTCAGATAGCAATAGAAATGCACCTTTCCACGAAGCATTTTTAAATGCTTTTACAGACAAGTTCGAAGGAAAAGTTTCGGATATTCCATTTTTCATCTCATTAAGTAGTTGGTTACACGGTTTAAATACAACACTTGGGCAGTCCTTTTTTGAAGAAGTGGCACATATCTTATCTGATGGGCAAAAAAAGGATTTCACAAAGAAAAATAATTCTCTTTTAAAAATAACAAAGCAACAAAAAGACAATATTGCAAATATTATAACTGATTTGAAAAACAGTAACAACACTCCAAATTTAGAAACAGAGAATGAACTTCTTTTTATTAGTGAAGGTGATGAAATTGAAGCAAATAGTTTTACTGCTGATGTATATATTGAGGATGATGATAAAATAATGTGTGTCGAATTAAAATCTGTAAAACCCAATGCTGGTGAGATGCGAGGTGAAAAACAAAAGATTTTAGAAGGTAAATCTGCATTGTACCACACATTTTCAAATAAGACTATTGAATTTTATATTGGGTTCCCTTTTGACCCTACAAGTAATAATTCAACTTCATTTGATAAAGATAGATTTTTAGGCTCCATAATTGATGGTAAAAAGTATTATGATTATTCGGAAGTTTTGCTTTCGGAAGAATTATGGAATTTTTTATCATCAGAAGAAAATACAATGCAGCAAATTTTAGAAATAATTAACTCTATTGCTAAACCAACATTCAAGGCTGACTATAATAAATTAATCAATTCAGAAACAGAATTGTTGACAAAAAAGGAAATATTAACAAATTGGAATTTAATTTCAGAATTAAGTCTTATCGAAAATGATGATAAGATAAATTCAATAATTGAAGATGATACTAAACTAAAACGAATTTACAGAAAAGAAATTTTTAAAAATGGTAAGTATAACTCACAAAGATTTAGCGATTTAAATGGTTTGCTGAATGAATAACTTTGCCTAACAAAGGCTATATGTAATTTGGGTAATGTGCTAACATTGTGGTTTTTGGCATTGAATAAAATTATAAATAAAAAAGAGGGTCCTATGCCTGCCAGACAAAAAACTTTTCAGATCATAATTTTATTATTGATTGGTCAATTCATATTTGCCTCGAATTTACCTGAAGGATTTGTTTATTTAGATGAATTTATACCAAATATGACACTGGAATTAAGATATTATACAAATCATAATTTTTTGGGTGTTCGTGTTGATGGATATGAAGGAAACAGATCTATTATCTCAAAAAAAGCAGCCATGGCATTAAAAAATTTACAGAAAGAACTAAATTCCTATGGACTTGGAATTAAAGTTTATGATTCCTATCGTCCCCAGAAAGCAGTTGATCATTTTGTTAGATGGGCAAAAGTATTGGATGACACTTTAACAAAATCAGAGTTTTATCCAACAGTAGATAAAAAAAATCTGTTCAAAGAGGGGTACATTGCTCTCAAATCAAGCCATACAAGAGGAAGCACAGTAGATCTTACCATTATTAATATAAAGAATGGAAAAAAATTGGATATGGGATCAGATTTTGATTATTTTGGAAAGTTGTCCCAGATTCATACTCCGAAAAATTTAAGTATGGAACAACGGTCTCACAGAATGCTTTTACAGACATTGATGAATAAATATGGATTCAACAACTATAGCGAGGAATGGTGGCATTTTACCCTAAGAGATGAACCCTTTCCCAAAACCTATTTTAATTTTCCTGTAAAATAAATTTGATTAATCAGGCTGGAACACCCTTATCTCTTTGAAGTAAGATTGTAAATTCATACCCTATAAAGAGTTTTAATATTATCTTCTAACTTGCCTGGATAGCCAGTATAATTGAATAAAATTTTTGAGCCGGATCGTCTGATCTGGATAGTAAAATGATCGGTACTTTAGCTCCTAATACCAACCCCCCAACTTTTGCATTTGCCAGAAAGATCAAACTTTTGATCACCGCATTTCCCGTTGAAATGTTTGGTACCAAAAAACCATCTGTATCTCCGGATATTTTACTTTTTATATCTTTCCTTTGAGCGGCACTTTCATTTAAAGCAACATCCATTGCTATTGGCCCCTCAATAATACAATTGCCAAACTCACCCTGTCCTGCCATTTTTTCCAAAGCATCTGCGTCAACAGTTTCAACTATTTTAGGGTTTACTTTTTCAATCGGACATAATAACCCAATTTTGGGCACATCTATCTTGAGTTTGGCTGCAACATTAAGAATATTTCTCAAAATAGAGGCTTTTGTTTCCAGATCTGGTAGAATATTAATCCCACCATCTCCAACAAGCATTAATTTATGATAACTGTCTACTTCAACAGCTGCAACATGGCTGAGCACTTCGCCGGTTCGAAGCCCTTTTTCTTTATTGAGAACGGCTTTCATAAGTATTGGAGTCGAAATATGACCTTTCATTAAAATATCTGCCTTGCCATCATTAACCAGTTCAACAGATTTGGCTGCAATCTCTTCTGCAGTTTCAGCTTCTACAATATTATCTTCTTTAATATTATAACCAACCACACGGGATATTTCTTTAATTTTCATGCGATTACCAACCAATAAAAAATTAGCAATACCTCTTTCTTCAACTACTTTTGCCGCTTCTAATACACTTAAATCGTCAGCCATTGCTATAGAAATAGTCTTCTTTTTTTCCGAATTAATTACAGCATTCTGAATATCCTGAAATGATTTTAGCATTATTATCCTCATTTTTTATAAATTTTAATTTCTGTCTTTTTATCAACTGCCATAAAGCCACCGGCAGCAAGTGATTCTAATTCATTCTCACCGGGAAATACAATAGTATCAGCAATAAATCCAACACTTTTTTTGAAATAAGTGAGCAGTTTTTTTGAGTGAGCCTGACCACCTGTGAGAATTATTCCATCAACTTTACCTTTCAAAGTTGTTGCCATAGCTCCGATTTCTTTGCTAATCTGATAGGCCATAGCATAAAATATTAATTCAGCTTTTTTATCTCCTTTATCTATACGCTGCTCTACTTCGAGCATATTGCTTGTTCCCAGGTATCCTTTGACTCCACTGTTTTTAGTGAGTTTTCTTGCCATATCTTCAAATGTATATTTACCGGATAGAGCCAGTTTTACCAGGCCTTCCAGTGGCAAGGCACCAGCACGTTCAGGTGAAAAAGGTCCCATTCCCATTAAAGCATCATTACAATCAATAATTCTTCCACCACGAATAGCAGCGATAGAAACTCCTCCTCCCATATGAGCAACTACAAAATTCAAATCTTTAACTTCTTTACCCATTTTTTCAGCTGCTTTTCTGACACAGGCATTAATATTTAATGCATGCAAACGGGATCTGCGTTCGTAGTCAGGTATTCCGGAAATACGGGCTTCAGGAATAAATTCATCTACAGTGACAGGATCAACAATATATGCAGAAATATTATACTCTTTAGCAATTCCATTGGCAATAGAAGCCCCAAGATTGCTGGCGTGACTGGCATAGGTACAGTTAATTGTAATATCCATAATATCTTTATTGACTATATAAACACCACTTTCAATCGGTCCCAAAAGCCCACCTCTGCCGACTACAGCCACGAGTTTATATTTTTCCAACCACGGCCTAATAATTTTATTAATTATCTCCAATCTTAAGGGAAGCTGATCTTTTATAGAGTGCATTTGACTAATCTCAGTACCTGAATGATCCACGTTTTCAATAAAAATTTCTCCGTCTCGGTTAAAAAGACCAAGTTTTGTTGAAGTCGAACCGGGATTAATCACTAATACAGTTTCTGATTTCATATTTTTTCTCCTGATTAGGTATGTTAATAAATTATCAAAAAATAAAGATAGTTTTGAATAAGACAAAATTAATGCCATCAAATTAATTATTAATTTTTTATATCGAGAGAGAATTATAATATGGATTTTTTGGTTCTCATTTTTTATAAATTATTTTGACTTTACCTATATAATATTATCAATTATTGGAAATGGAACAAAAACACCCTTCTGAAGGGTAATTTTATTTTTATCTATTTCAAATGTCTTGTTTTTCCTTTATATTAAGATACTTCTTATTATAATATGAGTTTAGGAAAGTTTTAAATAGAGATAGTTTAAATATGACAAAAAAAATATATTTTATTTCTGATATTCATTTTCATTTACATAATTCTCCTGATGAAGATATAAAGAAAAAAAGATTTTTTAAGTTTCTTGAAAGGGTACGTCAGGACCAGGCCGATCTTTATATTGTTGGTGATCTTTTTGATTTTTGGTTTGAATATAACTTTGTAATCCCTCGCCATTTTCTGGATGTGATTCATGAACTACAAAAGACGCGGAGAAAAGGCTGTGATATACATATTATTGTTGGGAATCATGATTATTGGATGTATGATTTCTTTACCAGGGATCTCGATATCAAAATACATTATGAACCACTAAGTACAGAATTTGACAATAAAAAAGTTTTTATTTTACACGGTGATGGATTATTAAAAAGAAAAGATTTTGGTTATCGGATATTGAAAAAAATACTTCGAAATAGAATTTGTATCTTTTTATTTAAAATACTACATCCGGATTTTTCTTTTCGGATTGCCCGGGCTGTTTCATCAAAAAGCAGGGGAAATAGTGTCGGGCGAATTAGTGAATCTGAGCAACAGGAAGTAATTGAGTTTGGCAAAAAGAAATTTCTGGAAGGGTATAAATATGTAATTACAGGACATTTTCATAATCCTACAGATTTCAGAGATCAAAATAATGTATTTTTAAATCTTGGTGATTGGATGGAGTTCTTTACTTTTGCTGTCTATGAAAAAAATGATATTTCACTTTGCTATTGGAAAGATGGAAAATAAAACTTGTATAATTATATATTTTCCTGAAACATTTCTAAACTTTTGAGTACAAAGAATAGTAACTTTAATTTAATCATTAGTAATTTGCTCAGTTTTTTACTTGACATAGAGGATAAGTATTATAAAATTAACAGTATTAGATAAAGAGGGTATATATGAATAACTTTTTAAAAATATTTTGCCTTATAGGGCTTGTACTATTTTTCTCCTGCGGAGGCCAAAAGCCCTTGGTTACCGAAGAAAAAGTAGAAGAATTACGAGTAGATTATAACAAGGGTAAATTGGAAACTATGGAAGATATTATATCAGTTTTCCAGGATCCGTCACAACCAACAGCCACCAGAATTGCAGCAATGAAAGCCCTGACAAAAACAGAACATCCGGATGCCAAAGAAGCCCTGAAGGATTATGTCAAGCAATGTTCAGAATTGAATTATTCACTTTTAACAGCTACAGTAACAGAGTTAATGAAGAATCAGGATCCGGATAAAGCCGATGCTGTAATCCAGGGAATAACAACTGCCCAAGACAAATACATAAAATTTAGGACCACAGTTTTTGAGAAAATTGAAAAATCTAATATTGAAATGCAGGCAATCCAGCTTCTAAAAATTTATCAAATAGAAAAAGAAAACTATATCGCTATGCAAAACTCTTTTACAATGTTACTTGGCTCAATGAAAGATGATAAAGTTATCCCTATTTTGATTAATATTGCAAAAGACAGAACAATTAAGCCGGGCACAAGATCTCTGGCAATGGAAATTTTAGGCAAGAAAAAACATCCTATGATTACAGAGTTTTTTATAGGAATGTTAAATAATCCTGATGATCAATTACAAATCAGGGATTTTGCTTTGGAAGCAATTGGGGACGTAAAAGAATCTCGCGTAATTCTCGCATTGTTAGAGAGTTATAATTCAGGAAAAGAAGAATATTATACCTTAATGCATGGGCTAACAAAAGCTTTGGGAGATTATTCCGATCCAAAAATCGCTCCTGCTTTAATTGACATTACACTGGATAATGAACTTCCATTGACAATCAGGCAGGATGCCATTTCTGCTTTAATCCAATACAAAGATCCGGAAATTTTTCAAAAATTATTACCAATGATGGAAAATCCTGATAATTATGTCCTTTTTGATGAAATGAGTGAGATGGCTTTGGAACTTGATACCAAAATTTCTCTGAACCAACTAAGAGCAAGAGCTTTCCAGGCGCAAAAAAGTGTAGGTGTTAAAAATGAAAAATAATTTAAAAATGTTTATAATGACATTGCTTCTGATTATTAATTTTGGATATACTCAAAGTTCGACTAAAGCATTAATAAAAAATAAGTTTTTTGAAATAGAACAGAATATTAGTGAACTACAGGAAGAGATGGCTAAACTTAGAAAAGACGTGCGGGAAATTGAAGTCAGAAGTTCCGTTCCGGTCATTCGTGAAGAAATAAACCGCCTGGTAAAAATTCCTGAAATAACCCATGAAATTATTTTACAGAATGGTACAGTTGTCCAGGGTAAAATCATTCATGAAGACTTAGACAAAATTATTGTCATGACTCAAATTGGTCAATTAACAATTTCAAAGAAAAATATTAAAATTTCGCGCAAAGCTGAAAAACCTATGGCAAAATGTACTTTAGATGGGCCAGTAACTGAACAGGTCTTTCCAGATAAAAGAGTATATACCGGGAAACTTAAAAATGTAGGAATTCGAAGAGCCGATTTTCCAAGGATAATATTCGAAATATTTGACGAAAATACAAATGTACTGGCAACTGACTCTATTTTCGTTTCAGGTTCCTACCATATGTACCAAACCGGGGTTCAAACAGATTGTACAATAAATCCCGGAGATTCTTTTCCTTTTGAATGTTCTGTAGAAATACCGAAAGAGAATAAAGTAAGCTATTATATAAAAACGATCAAATGGGAAAATTTTGAATAAGCAGGAATTTTTCAATTCATAACTCAATTGAATTTTCTCTACCAAATAATACTTCCTGATAACAAAGATATTTATATATCATGATATAACTTTTCAATACAAGCACAATCATAAATCATAACATGCAATATTTTTCATCGATAAATAATTAGAAAGCAAATGGATTTAAAAATGCAAGAACAACAAATTATTATTAATGTCTCCAAAGAATTATCATTAAAAGAATCACAGGTAAAACAAACAATAAATCTTCTGGACGATGGAAATACAGTTCCCTTTTTAGCAAGATACCGAAAAGAAAACACTGGCGGACTGGATGAAGAACAAATACGCGATGTATTGGAACGGGTTGAATATCTTCGCAATCTTGAAAAACGCAAAGAAGCAATCCTGAAAAGTATTGATGAGCAAGGCAAACTAACACCTGAATTAAAATCCAGAATTGAATCTACGCATAAGTTACAGGAACTTGAAGATTTATATTTACCCTACAAACCCAAGAAAAAAACCAGGGCAACAATTGCCAAAGAAAAAGGACTGGAACCGTTAGCAAATTTGATTTTACTACAAGAGACCTTAACAGGAAATCCCTTAGATTTTGCAAAAAAATATGTTAGTCCGGAAAAAGAGGTCAATACTCCCGAAGAAGCCATTCAGGGGGCTTTAGATATAATTGCTGAAAATATTTCTGAAAATGCAGATATTCGAAAAACTATTAGAGAAAAAACATCAAACTACGGGTTAATTACGAGCAAAGCAAAATCTGAAGAGGAAACTGTTTATGAAATGTACAATGATTATTCAGAGCCTGTTAAAAAAATACCCTCTCATAGAATTCTGGCCATTAACAGAGGTGAAAAAGAAGGTAAACTAAAAGTAAAAATTGAAGTAGATGTGGACAAAATGCTCAACTTTCTTCATAACTATTACATTCGGAATTATAATTCAATTTTTTCTGAAATTCTACAAAACGGAATTGATGATTCCTATAAAAGATTAATCGCTCCTTCTATTGAACGGGAAATCCGGAAAAATCTGTCAGCCCAGGCCGAAGAAAAAGCAATTAAAGTATTTGCAACAAACCTGAAAAATTTACTCTTGCAACCACCTCTTAAAAACACAACAATCATGGGAATTGATCCCGGATTTATTTCCGGATGTAAAATCGCAGTAATTGATAAAACCGGAAAATATCTTGAAGGAACAACTATATATCCACATCCTCCTCAAAAACGAGCTGACCAGGCCAAATCAATCATTCGTAAAATGGCCATTAAATATAATGTCCGTGCCATAGCAATCGGAAATGGTACTGCAAGTCGGGAAACAGAAAAATTGATTGTAGAATTAATAAAAGATATGCAGGATACACATAAATTAAGTTATATCATTGTTAATGAAGCCGGAGCTTCGGTTTATTCCGCATCACGAATAGCCAAACAGGAATTTCCAGATCTCGAAGCCAGTATGCGAGGAAATATATCCATTGCCAGGAGATTATTGGATCCTTTGGCCGAACTTGTCAAAATTGAGCCAAAAAGCATTGGAGTTGGACAATATCAACATGATGTAAATCAGAAACAACTAAATGAATCTCTGCATAATGTCATTGAAGATTGTGTTAACAAAGTTGGTGTAAATATTAACACAGCATCAAGTTCCTTATTATCAGCTGTCTCCGGACTTACAAGCCGCACAGCTGAAAACATTGTCAAATACCGTGAAAAAAATGGTATCTTCAAAAACCGCAAAGAAATAAATAAAGTAGCAGGAATTGGTCTTAGCTCATTTGAACAGGCTGCCGGATTTTTACGTATTCCCGATGGCGATAATCCGCTTGATAATACCTCTATTCATCCCGAATCCTATGATGCAACATCATCTTTATTGAACATGTTTTCAATAAATGATGTTAACCTCGGCGGTAAAATGTTACGCCAGAAACTGATTCTAGAAAAAATTAGTACCAGAGAACTGTCAAAAAAACTAAATATAGGCGAACCAACTTTAATTGATATCCTGGCGGATTTGGAAAAACCGGGTCGCGATCCCAGGGATGAATTACCTAAACCAATTTTAAAAAATGATGTGCTCTCCATGAAAGACCTGAAAGAAGGAATGGTATTAAAAGGTACTGTTCGGAATGTCGTTGATTTTGGCGCCTTTGTTGATATTGGTGTTAAGCATGATGGATTGGTTCACATTAGCCAAATAGCAAACCGCTACATTAAAGATCCAAATGAAATTGTAGCAGTGGGAGATATTGTAGACGTCAAAATTTTATCAGTAGATACTGCAAAGGAGAGAATCGGGTTAAGCATGAAAAACCTATCTTAATTTTTTTAATGTGGTAAGCAGGAAAACAAAAAAGTATAAGTTCAAAGAGTCATTCAGCAAAAAGTATTGAGAATAATTTTAAAAACGGTCCAAATATTTACTTCCAAACCAATGAAGAATTATAATTTGAAATTTATTTTTCTTGATAAATTATAAAAAACAATTTAAAATTAGAGTTGTATTTTTAATTAAAAAAAAGAAGGTGCACAATGGCAAGATTAACAATTGATGATTTAAATGTAACCAATAAAACTGTTTTAATTAGGGTTGATTTTAATGTTCCTTTGGATAAAAATCAAAATATTACCGATGACTTTAGAATTCAGGCCGCTTTACCAACAATTAAAAAAATGCTTTCTGAAGGTGCCAAACTAATCCTTATGTCCCATTTAGGAAGACCAAAAGGCGAGAAAAAACCAGAATTCAGTCTTAAACCCGTAGCTGACAGATTAAATGAATTATTAGACAATAACGTCCTTTTTGCTCCAGATTCAATTGGTGAAGAAGTTGTATCAATGGCCAACAACCTGAAAAGTGGTGAAGTACTCCTGTTGGAAAATTTACGTTATCATAAAGAGGAAAAGAAAAACGATCCTAAATTTTCTGCTCAAATTGCCGCTTTAGCAGATTTTTATGTTAATGATGCCTTTGGAACAAGCCACAGAGCCCATGCTTCTATGGCTGGAGTGGCAGAACTTTTCGAGCAACGAGCCAGTGGTTATTTATTAGAAAAAGAATTACATTTTCTTGGTGATTACCTGGATAATCCAAAAAGACCTTATACTGCAATTCTTGGTGGTGCAAAAGTTTCCGGCAAAATTGAAATTATTGAAAAACTTTTAGGAAAAGTTGATAATCTGATTATTGGTGGTGCTATGAGTTTTACTTTTTTAAAAGCTCAAGGGTTCAATATTGGGAAATCACTGCTGGAAGAAGATAAAATTCAATTAGCTAAAGACATTATAAAAGCTGCTAAAGAAAAAGGATGTAATTTATTATTACCTGTAGATGTATTGGCAGTAAGTGAGATTAAAGAAGGAGCCGAATCAGTAATATCCAGTATGAAAGATATGCCAAAAGACAAAATTGGAGTTGACGTAGGCCCGGAAACAACAATGCTTTTTAACCAAATAATAGAAAATAGCAAAACCATTTTATGGAATGGTCCGATGGGTATATTTGAAATAGCCGAATTTGCAACCGGAACAGAATCAATAGCCCGCAAGTTAGCCGAAGTTACAAAAAAAGGCACTGTAACTGTAATTGGTGGAGGAGACTCAGCAGCGGCTATTAAAAAATTCGGGTTATCAAAAGAAGTTACCCACGTCTCAACAGGTGGAGGAGCCTCACTTGAATTGTTAGGTGGTCTGGAATTAATACCGATTAATTTAATTTCTAAAAAATAAGGAAAATATGATGCGCAAAATAGTAGCAGCAAACTGGAAGATGAATAAAGATATTAAAGAGTCTTTTGAATTTACTGACACTTTAGTGAAAAACTTGTTGAATATCAAACAAACCGAAGTTATATTATGCCCGCCTTATACGTCGTTATTTTACATTAGTGAACTTTTAAAAACCGGTCCGGTTGCTTTAGGCGCTCAGAATATGCATTTTGAAAAATCCGGCGCTTTTACAGGTGAAATTTCAGGAAGTATGTTAAAATCATCGAATTGTGAACTTGTAATTTTGGGACATTCTGAAAGACGTCATGTATTTAATGAAAGCGACAAAACAATAAAAAAGAAAATTGACGAAGCACTGGCAATTGGGTTGAAACCAATTATTTGTGTTGGTGAAAAAATTGAAGAACGGAAAGCAGAAAAAACTTCCCAGGTAATTGAAAACCAATACAATGCAGCATTTGCAGGTCTTACTGAAGAACAAACAAGTAAATGTATTATTGCATATGAACCAGTTTGGGCAATTGGTACAGGACTAACAGCTACACCGGAACAGGCTTCTGAAGCTCATAGCCTTATTAGGAACCTGGTAAAACAGCAATATAATGAAAACATTGCCAATAATATGCCGATTCTATATGGTGGAAGTGTAAAGGCAAACAATGCAGAGGAATTAATCAACACAAAGCATATAGATGGATTCCTGGTTGGTGGAGCCAGTCTGAAAGTAGAAAGTTTTACAGAAATAATACAAATAGTTGAAAACAAATAGAATTTAGGAGAAAATGTGTATACTTTTTTAATTATTTTACATATAATAGTATCAATAATTTTAGTTCTCTCGATATTAATGCAGTCAAGTAAAGGAGGGCTTTCCGGTACTTTTGGTGGAGAGGGCGCTGCATTATTTGGAGGACGTGGAGCAGCTACATTCTTATCAAAAATCACATCAAGTTTTGCAACAGCTTTTATCGTTCTTGCAATCTTAATAAGTATTGTATCTACTCCAAAGGGAGAATCAACAAGTATTATTAAACAGCAGGCTAACAAGAGGATCGCCCCTGCTGCAGAACTTCCGGTTCCACAGGGATCAATGGAAAGTACACCAATAGAACCCAAACCAGCTGAATAATATTTTTGATTTTGGTTTTTTATATCGCCGAGGTGGTGGAATTGGTAGACACGCATGGTTGAGGGCCATGTGGGCTATTGCCTGTACGGGTTCGACTCCCGTCTTCGGCACTGTGACAAATAATAGATTGTAACTATGGAGGTCTTTAGAGATGCTGAAACTATCCTTTTTAAGAATTATTAGTGTTTTTCTGATAATAGTTGTATTATGCGTTGGACTATTTGCTGATGAATTACAAGATGCACAAAACAATTTTGACAATGGCAAATATAAAGACGCTTTGGAATTTTGCAAAATTGCTGAGGAATTAAATAGTGGAGATATTAATGTTATTTTTCTACTAAGCCGTATTTACTTTAAACTTGGAAATTTGGATAAAGCCAGAGAATATATTGATAAGGCGATTCAATTGGATAAAGCTAACGCTAATTACAGAGAAATTAGAAATGAAATGTCAAATTTTGTTAGCAAAAGAAGTGAAGCCTTACGTTTTATTGACGGTCATAAATTTCAAGAAGCCAAAGAAATTTTATTGGAAATGACAAAAGAGAATCCAAATTATGCCCAGGGATATTTTTTATTGGGCAAGGTGTGTGCTCAACTTAGTGAATTAAAAAACGCTGCAAAATATTTCCAAAAATCTATAGAACTGAATCCCGATGAACCAAAATACCAGGAAACCTATGACAGGCTTTTTACACAAATGATGTTTGAAGGCAACAACCTAATGAAGAGACATAATTTTGATGGGGCTCTGGAAAAATTTCAACAGGCTATATTACTTGATCCGGAAAGTTATCTTGCTCATTATTTCGTTGGTCTGGTGTATTATTATAACAAAAAATATTCCGATGCTATCAAAGAATTTGATATTTCAATCAAATTTAATGGAAAATATAAAAAGGCATTCCTGACTAAAGGAAAATCTTTAATGAAATTAAATAAAACAGACGATGCTTTAGCCAGTTTTAAAAAAGCAGTTTTTCTTGATGATAAATATTACGATGCCTGGAATAATATTGGACTTCTGTATTATAAGACTAAACAATATGATGAAGCGATTCCTGCATATCTCAAGGTGACCAAAATCAAACCAAAAAGTGAAAAAGCACTTGAGAATCTTGGGGCTATTTATATTGAGAAAAAAGACTACGAAAATGCAATAAAATACCTGAATAAGAGTGTTGCAGTTAAAGCTTCAAATTACAAATGTTGGTATAGAATTGCTTTAGCCTATAATAAATTAGGAAAGGCTGAACTAGCTAAAACTGCAGCCAAAAATTCCCTTAAATATAAACCTAAATATGCACCGTCATTAATCGAACTTGGTGCCGCAGAAAGAAGACTTGGAAATAAACAAGAAGCCAGAAATGCTTTTAAAATGGCAGCCAACGATCCAAGATGGAAAAAAATCGCAGAGTATGAATTAAGTACTATCAAATAAAATTATTTTCTCATATTTTTAAAAGGTGAAATTTGTAAAAATTTCACCTTTTTTTTATTATTTCAATTTGATATTTGCTTTCTAAAAAAAAACTATCTATTTTGATATGGATTAATTAAAATATATATGAGGGTATTATGACTAAAATAGGTATAGAACTTATTGAAATTAATAAGATAAAAGAAAAATATGAAAAATCTGGTGAAGAGTTTCTGAAACAATATTTTACACCATTGGAACTAAAATATTGTCAGAAAAAAACAAGTCCTATGCAATTTTATGCTGGTAAATTAGCGGCAAAAATAGCAGTTCAAAAAGCCTTAGCGGGAATCAGACCAGACATAAAAGTTCCCATAAATTGTATTGAAATATTAAATAATAAAAATGGACGATCAACCGCTAAGGTTTTATCATCGTACTCCTTTAATTTTATGGGCTCAACAATAGAGATTTCAATCTCTAAGACAGATAAATTAACAACAGCAATTGCAATGGTGGAATGATGAAAGAATTTGTATTATCAAATGATGAAGCCCGACAAGTTGATCGATATACTATTGATGAATTAAAAATATCAGGGCAGGAATTAATGCATAAGGCCGGTAATTATGTTGCATTAAAGGCAAAACTTCTCCTAAAACATATTCCGGGTAGCAGAATAGATATTTTTTGCGGAACCGGTAATAATGGCGGCGATGGATTTGTAGCAGCCTCATTTTTGTACGATTGGGGAGCGAATGTATTTCTATGGATATGTGGAAAAGAGGAAAAAATTAAAGGTGATGCCCTTTATTTTTATAACCGATGCATGGATCTCCATGTAAATATAGAGTTTTTGGAAGATGAAAAAATGATAGATAATATTCCTGAGAATTTTTGTCCGGATTTAATTATTGACGGACTTTTAGGAACCGGTTTTAAAGGTGTTGTAAAAGGGATAATTGCAAAAGCCATAAAAAAAATCAATTCAACCGACTGTCCGGTAATTTCAATAGATATCCCGTCGGGTATAGATGGTGACACTGGCATGATTGGGGGCGTAGCAGTTAAAGCCCAAAAAACAGTCACAATGGGTTTTCTCAAGCGTGGGCTTTTATATCATCCGGGGCACCAATATGCAGGAAATATCGCACTGGTTGATTTAGATTATCCCAAGGAATCATTTGAAATTTTAGATAATGAAACTTATTGGTTAAGAAAAGATTACGTCAAAAACATTTTCCGGGAAATACACGAAGATACTTATAAACATCAAATGGGAAAAATCTTAATTTTCGCCGGATCAGTCGGCATGACCGGAGCGGCTACCTTATCAGCATTGGGTGCTTTACGTAGCGGTGCAGGTTTAGTTGTGGCAGCAATTCCTGAAAGTCTGAATACTATTATGGAAATCAAATTGACTGAAGCAATGACGCTGCCGTTACCGGAATCCAAAAACCGAACCTTTTGTCTCAAATCTTTGGAAGCAGCAAAAGAGCGCCTTGAATGGTCCGATGTAGTCGTATTTGGGCCTGGCGTTTCCGGAGATCCTGAGGTTAAAAATTTTGGAATCGAATTATTAAAAAACACCAGTAAACCAATTATCGTAGATGCTGACGGATTAAAAATTTTTCATAATAATTTGGATTTAATTAATAATATTGATGATCTGATATTAACTCCTCATATAGGTGAATTTGCCAGGATGACAAATCAAAATGTAAGCGACTGTATGAATAATAAAATTGATGTTGCCCGTGAATTTGTTAAAAAATATTCCTGTACTTTAGTTCTAAAAAGCTACCGTACAATCATTGTTCATAAAGATGGAACTATTGCCATAAATCCAACGGGTAATCCGGGAATGGCGACAGGAGGCACAGGTGATGTACTGACTGGAATGATTGCAGCTTTCAGAGCACAGGGTATTTCTTCTTATCATTCAGCGGTTGCCGGAGTATCTATTCATGGTTATGCCGGTGATCTCAGTAAACAAGATCGGGGTATGCGAGGTCTGATTGCAAGCGACTTGTTATCAAATATTTCCCTAACTCTAAAAAAAATAGAACAATCAAATAAATGAAAAAATATTACTTTTTTCTTCCGGTAGTGTTATATGCCGGATTAATATTTAAAATATCATCATTGCCATTAAATGATTTACCTGATATCGAAATTTGGAATTTTGATAAAATAATCCATATTTTTGAATATGGAGTACTTGGGTTTCTGTTAATTTTAGCATTTCATTCCAATTCGTCTCAAAAAACTCATAAATACATTATATTCACCTGTATTGTTTTAGGTATTCTATATGGTGGGCTTGACGAGATCCACCAATCATTCGTATCTAATAGAAATAGCTCAATATATGATTGGATAGCAGATAGTATTGGGACAGCATGCGGAGTCTATTTTTTTTTAAAAACCAAATCTGTTATTCAAAAAATCTTGAAAATTTCCTAAGAAACAAATGACTAAGTAAGGATTATTATTTTAGAATGAATCTTAAAAAGTTAATAATTACAAATTTCGCAATTATTGATAAATTAGATATCAATTTCCAGCCAGGTTTAAGTGTTATTACCGGTGAAACCGGGGCAGGTAAATCGATTATCATTGGTGCGTTAAACCTTGCATTTGGTGAAAAAGCTTCTTCATCAATGATACGAACCGGATGCGAAGAAGCGATAATAGAATGTTGCTTTGCCGGAAAAAATAAAATTAATTCTTTGTATAAACTATTGGATGAAAATAACTTCCTAAATTTTGATAACCAATTGGTGCTAAAACGAAAAATTTCTGCAAATGGCAGATCAAAAGCATGGATAAATAACCATCAATGTTCTGTTTCAATGCTTAAACAAGTTGGTGCTTTTCTAGTTGATTTACATGGACAGCATGACCACCAATCATTATTAAACGAAGAAAATCATCTTGGCTTTTTAGACTCTACCGGTAATTATTCAACAAACCTGGAAGAAGTTGAAAAATTATGGCATACTCTCAAACTTCAAAAAGAACAACTAAACCTGATTATACAAAAGCACAAAATGGGAAAAGAAAAAAAAGAATTGTGGCATTTCCAATATAAAGAAATTCAGGATGTATCTCCTGTGGAAAATGAATATGATGAATTGTTGGGTGAAAAAAAGATTCTTGAAAACGGGGAAAAAATACACCAATTATCATCTTTATTGAACGAAGCTCTATATGATGGAGATAATACATTTTATAATAACATTCAGGGAGTAATCAAAAATCTTATCGAACTAAATAGGATTAAACCAATTTTCGATGAATATTTAGAACGCCTGGAAGGCTCAAGGTTTCTTTTCCAGGAATTATCAAATGAAGTTACCGATTTTGCAAATAATGTTGATTTCGAACCGGAACAATTAGAAAATATTAATCAGCGCATTTTTACTCTCCAACAATTAATGAAAAAATACGGGCCGTCACTTAGTGATGTATTAAATTATCAAAAAGATATTAAAGCAAAACTTAGCACTGATGAAAATTTGGAATCTGAGATAATTAACCTGGAAAAAATAATTAAAGATACTGAAATAAAATATAGTAAGGCCTGTTTAAAACTATCTGCCAAACGAACTGATCAGGCAAAAATCATGAGTAAACATATAGTTACTATCCTGGAAAGACTTGGAATCAAAGACGGTGACTTTTACGTTGATATACAAAGGAAAAAAGATAATAAAGGCTGGGCTATAATTGAAAATGAAAGATTTGACGCTGATGCATTTGGATTTGATAAGATCAGATTTAAAATTTGTACAAATCCCGGTGAACCTATGCGACCTCTGATAGATATTGTTTCAGGCGGAGAGGTTTCACGCATAATGTTGGCCTTAAAATCTATTTTAGCCGAAAAAGATCAAATACCGGTATTGATATTTGATGAAATTGACACTGGAATCTCCGGCCCGATTGCCAGAATCGTTGGCGAAGAAATTGAAAAATTATCAACTGCTCACCAAATTCTCTGCATCACCCATCTACCCCAAATCGCAAGTCTTGGGAATGATCATTTATGTGTTATTAAAGAAACTAGGAATAATTTTAGTTTTACTAAAATGGTAAGATTAAATAATCATGAGAGACTTAGAGAAATTGCCAAACTTATCGGTGGTAAACATATTACAGACTCCGGTCTTCAGCAAGCAAAAGAATTGATGAATTAGGATTTTATAAACCCGAAGTTCTATTATTCATAAAGTTATGTCATTAGGAAAATAAGACGAAAAAAAGCCCGAACAATGCCGGGCTTTTAAGTATCTTTGATTTTTTGACTACTTCATAAATACCATTTTTCGAATTGAAGAAAAATCACCTGTTTTTAATTGATAAACATACATTCCGGTTGATACAATATTATTATTTGCATCTCTGCCATTCCAAACTACAGTGTAACATCCTTGATTTTGTTCTACATTAACCAGTTCTTTTACAACATGTCCCAAAATATCATATATAATTAACGATACCTGAGATTTTTTTGGAAGAGAATAGGCAATATTCGTACTGGGATTAAAAGGATTGGGATAGTTCTGTGCCAGAGAATATTCTTCTATAATATTATCCTTTTCATCAATTTTTACTGGTTTTAGAATAATAATTTTCCAGGCTGGCTGGCTGGTATCCGGAGTAATTGTAAACAAACTGTCTGTATCCACTGCTGCTACTCTCCAAAAGTAAGTGCCTTCACCCAAACCAACTGATACAGTTGTATCTGCGCCAGTCTCTATGATCTCTGCAACAGATGTATCCATAAATGTACTATCTGTACTATAGGCCAGGACATAGGTAAAAACAAAATCTCCTAAATCCGGATCATCTGTACTTTCCCATTCAAAAGTAATATCCAGTGTCTCACCCGAAGTCAGAGTATCAACTATACCATTAGCTGGTAACAATAATGAAAATGGATTTGGTGGATCAAGTTTTGAATTAATAATAAAAAATTGGATTTCACTCCATTCTGACGTCAATCCTTCATCATCATGAACCTTTATTCTATAAACATATAGAGAATTATCCACCAACTCACCGGTTTCAACATAGGTAATTCCCATTTCCGTCTGGAATTCGAAAAGTGTATCTGAAAAATCTACACCTGATGACAATTGAAAAGTATAAAATAAGACATCAGCATTATCACTCAAGTCAGGATCAACTGCAGCATTCCAGGATATAGTTGGTGCAAGATCACTAACTGAAATAGAATCTGCCGGATTAAAACCTGATATAACCGGCAATGGTGCCGTGTTCATTTTATTAAAGAAGAAGCTGTGGTCACCTGCCCACTCCGAAGCACCTGTTTTATTATCAATTGCCCTCACTCGCCAATTATAAACGACATCATCGGATAAATTTTCAAATTCATTTAACATATTTATTTGAATTACAAAAGCAGTATCAGAATCATCGTCTTTAGATTGCCATTCATTTTTAACCATTTTAATTTTTTCATTAACAGATGGAATAGAATCATTAATTTCAAGACTGTTAAAATTCAGACTGTCGTCTATTTGAATCTGAAAAGCAACTATATCATCTATATCAATATCTGTGCACAATGTCCATGCAAAGGAGTTTTCCCCTGTTACTTCAACACCGTCTTCAGGAAAAATAATTATAGGTTGAGTTGGGTTATCATTAACAGAATTAATTACTATCTGAACTGTATCTGCTATAGAATTAATTCCATCAGTTGCTGTAAAAATGACAATGGCGAAACCATACCAATTTGGAGTAACATCTACTCCAACCAGCCCGGAATCTAATTCTATTATTAGATTAGATTCTTCACATAAAAATGAAAAAGTTAAGGAATCTTCATCAGGATCACTAAAAACTGTATCAAGGTCGGCCAATACAAAACTTTCGGCATCTTCATCAATATTTATATCAGGAATGGGATTAATAACTATTGGCGCCTGATTTGTTAAACCAACCAGATCCGCTACAATAGTACCTTGTGAAATAAAAACCCCATCACCTTGTGAATATTCAGCAGTTACATTATCATTTTCTGTTTCATTACCAGCATTCCAAAGTTTATATATAATTTCATTTCCGGGTGTGAAGCCATCAATTTCCGGAGTTGACGGATCATCTGTAGATGCTACAAGAGCAAGATAGGGATTAAAACCACCGTTTACAATTCCTGAACCAACACACAAATCTCCATCAAATATCCCTATTTCATCTCCACTTACTAATGTATCATCGTCAATTGATGCATTTGTAATATAGATATTCATAGCCAGATAAGGGTTTCCTGAATAGATAGGTTCATAATGCTTAACACTCTCAAGGTCTAACATGACTGTTCCCTGTGATTGAAAGATACCATCTCCCATAGAATATGTTGCAATAATATTTGACATCTCCAATTCTGTTTCAGAAATCCAGACTTTAAATGAAATTTCATTGCCTGGTATAAAACCGTCTATTTCAGGAGTTCCCGGATCATCTGTTGACGCCACCAGAGCCATGTATGGATCAAAACCACCGTTTACTACTCCCATACCAACACATAAATCACCATCAAATATTCCAATCTCATCTCCATCTACCAATGAATTTCCTTCAATAATTGCACTTGTAGCATATATATTCATAGCAAGGTAAGGATTTCCTTCATAAATAGTTTGAAAGTGATTCTGTGAAAAACCAGGGATTGTAAAAGCTAACAGTAAATATATAATTAATAGATTCTTCTTCATCTTTTCCTCCTTTTTACAAGAAAAATATTCTTTTTTCTATCCTACTATTTGATAAAAATAGCTTTTTTAACCCTGGAAAAATCAGATGTATTAAGTTGATAAAAATACATTCCACTTGGTAACATCCTACCATTATTATCCTGACCATTCCAAATTAGTTCATGTGTGCCGGCTTCCCTGTTTTCAGATACAAGTGTTCGAACAAGGCGACCCTTAAGATCAAATATATTTAAATTTACATGGTTTGCGTTTGGTAAATCATACTTGATTGTTGTCATGGGATTAAATGGATTTGGATAACAGTTATAAAGTTTATATTCTTTTGGAATTGTTTTACCTGATAATTCAACTGCAATTTTCCCTTGTGAAGCAAAAGCAAGTGAAACATTTTCATTGTTTGCAAATATTGGAGTTGCAGAACATAAAAATTCTTCATTACCATCCCAAATACGGAAATTCATTGAATTACCCGGAATAAAACCATCAACTTCTTCTGTAAGAGGGTCATCCGATCTGACAATTATAGGAAGATAAGATTCTTTTGGTTTTAGTGATTGTGTAATTACAGCTGAGCCGACACACAATTCATTATCAAATACTCCAATTTCAAAACCTTCCTTTAATTCCTGTTCGTCTAATAATGCATTTAAAACATAAATATTCATTGCCAAATATGGATTAGACTCAGAGGGATAAATAAAATGTGCTGGATTTCTGGTCATCTTTGTTACTTTTGCAAGTTGTGATTTTTTTGAAGGATGCTGAATGGTTATAGCAGTTTCAAAGCCAACTTTGACATAATACCCTTCTCCCGGATTTAAATTTCCAATATTATCTATCCAGCCGATAACAGGTAATTCCTCTATTGCTGATCCTGTTTCATCCTGAACTTTTATCAAAGATTGCTCATCTATTAATGGTTGAAAAGCATCCATAGCATTTTGAGAGGCAGAAACCGGATAACCCATAATATTCCAACCACTACTTAAGCCGATATTATAGGGCATTGTTACAGGTGTACCATCAAGTTCAAGATTATTATCTGTAGCAAGTTTTATATAATAACCTTCACTAACACTCATATCACCAATATTATCAACCCAGCCGATAACAGGTAATTCCTCTATTGCTGATCCTGTTTCATCCTGGATCTTCAATAAAGTATTATCATCAATTATTGGTTGTACAATATTTTTAAGATTCATTTCGTTGGGTTCGGTAAAAAATGACATAATATTCCAACCGGCAGTAAAACTAATATCTTGATGAAGTTCCAATGCTCCTTCCAATCCTACCAGTGCAGAGCCCTGTGATGAAAAAGTTCCATCTCCCAGGGTATAAGTTGGAATAACCGAAGTAATCTCAACCTCTGCATCAAAATCCCAAAATTTATAAGAGATATTATGATTTGCAACAAATCCATCAATTTCAGGGGTAGAAGGATCATCAGTAGATGCTACAATAGCAAAGTAGGGACTAAAGTTTCCGGAAACCACTCCACCACCAACACAAACATCACCATCAAAAATTCCAATTTCATCCCCATATTCCAAACTTACACCTTCAAGCATTGCACTTGTTACATATATATTCATAGCAAGATATGGGTTACCGGTATATACAGGTTCAAAGTGAGACAGATCAGGAGTATGTCCCTGAATATCTACTGCAAGAGCCGCATCAGTATTTGTCTGTAAATCTGCCAGATCATCACCACCAAGAAGTCCAAATACAGCTTGTTTAACACCTTGTGCCGGAATATTATAAGGTCCCATAGCCAATATTACTCTTAAGTCACTTGGATCTACAGGTATTTGATTAAAAGTCTGCATTGATTGATACAGAAAATTATCTGAGCTTTCATCACCAATACTACCATTTGCCCATAAAAAATGACCGGAAATTTCATCTGATAAGGCTGTAATGCCATAATAATTAGGATTATTCTGCCCATCGACTTCAAAAATATAGCTTAGTTTTCTTTCAGAATCAAATCCACCAAGATTCATTGTGGCCTCACCAACATCCCAATCCATTTCTAATCCAATATAAACATTGTCCAAATCATTACCTGACGTGTTCTGAATTTCAAAATCCATTATTATATAATCATTATCAGGATCTGTAGATTTAGAATGAGAATATTGAGTAACCGCAATTCCTATTGGATTTGGGGCTTTCTGATCATCAAATTTTACCTGATAAGCCTGATCAAATCCGAATAACTGGCTATTTATTGCTCTGATTGAATCCAGAATACTGAATTCCCTGTTGTATAACACTCCGGAAACCTGATCATTCCCACAGCCTACTATCAAAGTTCCCTCATAGAGACCATTTGCTCCGTTATATTGGAAGCCCTGACCCAAATTTCCACGGGCAATTCCCAAAATTCCATTATTAAAAACGGAGAAGGATATATTATTATTATTGTGTTCTTTAAAATCTAATGACGCACCATCAATCCAAATCGGAAAAGTTTCCTGAACAGTTCCGGCATTATTCATCGCCTGAAGAGTTACTTCATTCCAATGCATTACATTCGGTGTCCATCTTAGCACATTATTTTCAACTGTCATTCCCTCAGGACCTGCCAGCAATGATATTGATGGAAGCGGCCAGCCTCCGGCATGAGGAAAATATTCCATATATTCATCCAATACACCATGTATCTCTTCCACACGTAAACTTGGTGGAATATTCGGCTCTCCATCAGGAGGATTAGCGTCAACAAAATATTCACCATTTTGAATCCACAGGTCATTATGATTATCAGTCAAATCAATTGCTATTGGATAATTACCATTAACTTCATCAGGTCCATCCAAAGGCCAGTAACCTGCCAGTCCTGCGGTCTGAGGATCAGGAGGAGTTGTCATACCATCCTGAATTTCCTGCTGTGTGCGGGCAATATTCCATAACCTAATCTCATCGATCAAGCCATGAAAATAGCCTCCCCAATTACCTCCAATATATAAACCAGTAGTACCCTCTCCAATATTTGAAGTAAATGCACTTTCATTTACTAATTGACCATTCACATATAAACGAGCCATTGAGCCATCATAAGTTCCAGTTAAATGTGTCCATTCGCCAATCGGAACCGGCGTATCATCAAAAATACTAATACCATTCCATGGAACAGTACCATCTGTCATGGTAAATTCAAATCTGGGATTATCCGATTCAGTATAATTTGAGATTCTCAATTCATAGGCCATCCAGGGCTCAGCATTCCAATAGGGTCTAGTAATAATACTTTGACAATCCCCATGTTCTGGTAAACTCATTGGAAAAATCCATGCTTCAACACTAATAGTATTTCCGGTAATAATATAGGCATCGGGATTTGCTTCAGGATTTACCGGATTATTATCTGTTACACGAATACGATCATTTACTCCATCAAAATAAGCAGAAGCCTTACCATGAGGATTACCCCAAATATCAATATTCAGAACCTGGGTTGGAGATGAATCATCAATCTCTATTTTCCTGTTACCTCCAAAATTTTCCCAATTCCACTGTTCATCATAATAGGCAGTATATTTAAATTCTAATATTCTACCGGAACCTGCTGGAAACAGAACATCTATTGTATATATACCGTTATCTTTTGAAACTGACATTATAGTTGACCCCGGATTCCAATCCAGAGGAGAGACAGCACCTTGAAGAGATACATTGCCAGGATTGTCATCACAAGTCGACATATCTACTGAAAATGTTATTGTTACATCCTGAGTAGTGATGGTATTAAAATCCGAATGAAATCTTGGAAAAATCTGGTATCCGTCATCATAAGGATCAGATGAATCATATTGACCTATAATTCCCTGAATATTAAATGCTCCGTCAGGCTCAGGCCCTTCATCAACATCTGTTTCTTTATCAATTCTCATTGTAAAAACAGTATCACTGGAATTATCAGTAATGAATAAATTAGAATTTTCACCTGGATTAGGCCAGGAACCATCAATAATTGTCACATTTAAAATCCTGACTAATTCAGATTCATAAGCCTCCGGATCAGTTAATAATTCTAATATTGTTAAATTTTGAAAAGCAGGCAGTCCATTTCCATTCGAAAGAACAATAACATCACCATTATTTTGTGGAACAATTTCCCTTTTTCCACTATATGTAGCTAATTGACCGAGAACAGAAACACTATCTCCTATATTTAATTTAGCATCGAAAAAATTCGCCCACAAAATAATTCCTGCAGTAGCATCTTGAATAGTATATTCGGATACAGCATCCGGAGTACCAAAATTTGGCGAGGTCACAATACCAGTAATCTTTACCATTTCCCCATCATTAAGCACTCTGGCATCAGAAATTGAAATTTCATCGATATCTATTGTAGCCCATCTATCGGTTGGCGGTATATATGTTGGCCCAGAATCATCTATAACAACATTATGGTCATCACCCCATCCAGCTTCATTGTCCAGAGGGTTGGTACCCTCAAGATCCATATTATCAGGATCATAAGCTGCGTATTTATAAATATGTCCATATCCAGAACCTGCCAGAAAAAGAACGTTGGTTGTCCAGACATTATCATCTGCAACCTGATCTCCCCCGGTTGCTCCATCATCATATAAACGAATCAGGTTTACAGTATCTTCAAGTGCCCATCCTGCCCATCCATTTGCAGTACAAAAGTCGCCATTCATAAAAACTGATTTTAAATTTTCAAAAGGCTCACCTGTCTGAAAACTGGCAGCACCTGCCATATTAACAGAAAATGTAACAGTAACATCCTGGGATATTGTCTCTTCTATAGGTCCACAATTTGGTACTTCTGCCTCCAGTACCATTTCACCACCAGTATATACTGTTGTCCGATTGTTACCATCTTCCCAGCCACTATTCATCCATTTATAAATTGGAAACATTCTGAATTTCCACTCAATTATATCCCCAACATTAGCAGTTATCATTTCTGTATGAGTATATATATTTGGATTTCCTTCGTCAGGAACCATTTTTATATGAGAATTCCATCCATTGAAACTACCATTAACAACAATAGAATCTGCCGGATTTGCCAGATCAAACCAACCCTCATTTATAAATTGTGTTAAATCAGCCTGAAATGTTACAGGCGGTACCGGCATAGGTGAAAAATCTTCACGTCTTCTGGGAGTGATTTTGTATTCGCCAAAATGATCTCTGACAACTCCGATGATAAAATCAAAAGTTTCACCAACTGAAGGCGCTAAAGGAAACATTTTAATATCAATAGGACACTGACCCGATCCATCATCAACATACCAGACACCATATTGATTAGCTTCCTGTGTAACAGTAACATCAGTAAGTTTTACCAAAGTACATTCATAAACTTCCGCAGCTACATCACATCCATTGCCAAATAAACCGGTTGTTAAGTCAAGAGGTTCTATAGTAGTATTGGCAGATCCCCAATTTGAAACAACAGGATTAATAATTTCAGTAACTCCGGCATATTCATCAACATTACCAATCACTATTACAGAATCACCAATATCTGGAAAATTCGCTATCTGATTTGTAGTATATACATAAATGCCATTCCATGATTCTGAACCATCCTGAACATAAAATCCCCAAGGATCATTTCCTAAAACAATCCCCTGAGTCTTTACCTGGTTATCTAACATTGTTGAAGGGTAGCAATTACCATCGATACCAGCATCAGAATTATTAAAATTGATATCGTGAAGTGTCGTAAAATCTAAATTCAAACCCTGCCATTTTTTTATCACACCACCATTAAAATCTGCAGTGTATATTATTGTTCCATCTGCATTCCAGGCCATTCCACGAGGTGAATAATAAGTACCTCCGGGAGGTGGTTGAGGACCTTCATCAGGATTAATACCTACATTATTTCCCAATACCCTAACAATATTTAAATCATTTGATACATCTAATCCATACCATCCATCCAGATCTTCTTCTGGTATATTCCAAAATGAACCAACCCAAAGTAAACCATTATTATCCCAATCAAGACATTCTCCCCAAATTTCAGAATGATATGTTTGACCTTGTGTGTATGGGCCATCCGGACCATTATCACTGTGATAATGGATTATTCCGCCATTACCTTCACCACCATCAGTATATCCATAAATCCTTCCAAGATAGAGATCATTTCCATCAGCCGAAATAGCCAGGGATCTTGAGATTATTGAATTATTTTCATCAACTAATCCATAATAATCAAAATTACTATCATATATTGTAATGGGTCTACCATCGGGAACAACATATGTAAGATAAATATATCCATTTGCATCACAGGCCGCTTCAGTTATACTAACTCCTTCTTCCGGTATCATTTTATTCATAACAGCATCAGTCTGATAATTGATTCTATATAAACAATCCCAATTACTAAAAAGTACATTACCATTATTATCAAGACTCAATCCTCTACAGGTATTAACTATTGTATCTTCGACACCTTCAAAGGTTAAGAATTTAATCTTTCTATCTAATGATCCATCGGGATTAAAAACCCAAATTGGTCTGATTGGAATGGGATATAGAATGGTATCCTGTTCTCCAAAAATGGTATCTGTACTTCCATAATAGCCAACCCATATTTTCTGATCCGGTGTAACTACCACACCATGAGGCATGGATCCTTCGTGATTAATAACAAAATCTTCTTCAAAACTCCAGTCCTGACCATGGCCAAGTCCAGAAAAAATCAGTAAACATAAGATTAAAATACATTTCTTCATTTTCATCTCCTTTTTATATACAGCATATCCTAACCCATAACAATATTTCTGTCATGTGTTTAAATGAATTAATTTGCTACATTTTTGATTACTCCTAAAAATTTACTATAATATTAATATATATAACAAATTTATTGATTGTCAATAAAAAATTTCCTTATTTTTTAAAATTCCATAATTGTGATAGTTGTCACCATTTCCCTTTTAGGAAACTACATATTCAGTTAATTACTTAAAGTTTATAATCAGAGTACTGATTTATTTCTAACCATGTTGAATTATATTGTACAGAATTATAAGTCTATATACTTTCCCTAAAATAAAAAACTATAAAAAATTCCTTTAGATTAGATGTATTTTCTCATTTTTTGTTATATATTATAAAGAATTACAGGATGGATATGGATTTATTTGGGAAATCAATAAAAGGTCGCAGAAAAGAAAACCAGGACAGTATTTTATTCAAATCCCAAAATGGTTGTTTTTTATTAGCAGTGGCTGATGGGTTAGGCGGAACCAAAGGGGGAAAAATCGCAAGTAAGATAGCTATAAAGCAATCTGAAACCTGCTTTGAAAATTTTTGTTTACAGCCGGAAACTAAAAAATTAAAGACAACTATTAATGATATTTGTACTGAATCCCAAAAAGATATAAAGACTCATATCCTTCAAAATCCAAATTTAAAAAATATGGGAACAACTCTTACAGTTATTCTGGGTTATAATAAAAAATATGTTATTGGAAATATCGGAGATAGCCGGGCATATTTGTTTAAAAGTAACATGTTACAGCAAATTACAAAAGACAACTCCTACATCCGGGAATACAAGGAAAAATACCAAAACGATGAAATTGATTCCTATATTATGACAAAACTTAGTCATATTGTTACCAAAGCAATTTCTAATAATGACGACAAAATTGATATTTATCCTCATGATTCAGGCTGGTTTGATTTAAAACCTAATGATATTTTAATGGTTTGTTCCGATGGACTTATTATTGATAAATCATTACAACCAGGAGATAAATTTATTGAAATTTTAAACAATTATATTTCAATAAGAGAAAAAACCGAACAGTTAGTTCAATTAGCCTATGATGAAGGCTCGCTGGATAATGTTTCTGTTGTCCTGGGTAAAGTTATGGATTAAGCTAATTATTATGTATTTGATAGTTAAAACCATTAATCCCGGGATATTATGTTCATAGGAATAAAATTTATAAATAATATCTGATAAGTTAAGAATGGCTTTTATTTATTTGTTTTTTATAGTAAATTTTTTTGATATATAACAATTCTTATTTAAATGCAGGAAGGTATAAAACTGAATGGGTTATTCGGTTAGAATAAAAGGAGACGAATCATTATTGGAAAGAACCTGGGATTTCGTCCATTTTTTATGTATTCAGCACGGAATGAAAGAGGAAGAGGCCGATGTTTACTCCGTTGCCATAGGCGAAGCCTATACAAACGCTATCCAATACAGTAAAGATGAACCAGGTGAAAACAATTCTGAATTAATTCTTTATTTTGAAGATGAAGAAATCGTTGCTAAAATTATTAATAAAGGTGACCTGATTGATTTTGAAAATATTAATGCTTTTAATACTCATCAGGATTTTTTGCAATATAGTGCTGGAAAACTAGGTATTCCGTTAATAAAAACTGTTGTAGATGATGTTGTATATGAAAGAATAAATGGGAAAAATATAGTAACCCTGATAAGAAAATTTTGTACTGAAAATAATAAATAGTTACATAAATTACATGAAATAATAAAAATATTATTCATTAACAGATCTTTGAAATTAACATAGAAAGTCTTGAAAAAAACCAAAAACTGTCATTCTGAAGAATAAATAGTACTAAGAATTTTATTATTAACAACTGGATTCTTTATTTATACCCTTAATGACATAATATTTACTTTTACAAACCAATCGATGCAGATAAAAAAAATACATATCTGTGTCTATAGTAATTTTTTTTTAATAAGTAGATCATTGCATTCTGAGCTCAATTTGATTTCCATCTTAAAAAGTTCAGTCTGCTAAAAAATTAACCGGAGAAAACAATGAAAATTGAAGAACAACAAGAGGGCGATGTAACAATATTAATTTTATCGGGACAAATGATTAATGTAAAAATTGATATTCATCCTTATATTAAAAATTTAATTGAGCAGGGTAAGAAAAAAATCATCGTGGATATTGGTAAAATTAAATGGTTCAGCAGTACCGGTCTGGGTGCACTAATGGCTTCTTATACTTCCTTGAATAGTGTGAACGGTGATTTGAAAATTGCCAGACCATCACGAAAAATTTACAGTCTGATTTACCAAATGAAATTAAGAGAGGTCTTTGCTACCTATGATACTGTTCAGGAAGCAATTGACGCTTTTGCTACAGATACCAAAACAGCTGAATAAAGTGAAACCTGTTTGTCAATGGAAATGAACAGAGATAAGTTGGAAGTTCAGCGACTGCGGGAAGCGGTTCAGGAACTTTCTATTCTAAATGATATCGCAACTGCTATTAGTGGCGTCTGGGAATTGGACCAGGTAGTGGATTTAATTGTTCATAAATGCGTTAAGAATTTAAATGTACAACAAGGCGTAATCATGCTTTTGGATGACGAATCTTCGGACAAACCCTTTCAGACAATGATCAGAAAAATGGATAAGTCCGAATCAAAAGTTCCCTATCATTTTGGTGTTCAACTTTCCGGCTGGATGTTGCAGAATAAAAAAGCTCTTTTAGTAAATGATTTTCAGTCAGACACACGTTTTAAAATTATCGGAAAAATGGATTTTTCTATCAAATCCTTATTAAGCGTACCATTATATGTACAAGGCAATATGATTGGCTGTCTGAATTTATTCAATAAACGCACATCAAATGGCTTCACACAATCAGACCAGAGAATACTCTCAATAATTGCAGCTCAATCTGCACAGGTAATTGAGAGTACCCGATTATACAAAAAAGAACAGGAATTAAGGTCAATCGAAGAAGATCTGCTGGTAGCTCACGAAATTCAAAACCAACTACTCCCTAAAGAACATCCCAAAATCGACGGTTACGACATTGCAGGATTTAGTGAACCGGCCAAAGAAGTTGGTGGTGACTATTACGATTTTATTTCCATTGACGAAGACAATCTGGCCTTTTGCCTGGGAGATATTTCAGGCAAAGGCATTCCAGCATCATTATTAATGGCTAATCTACAGGCAACATTACGGGGTCAGGCGTTTTCTACATTATCATGTTCTGAATGTCTGATGAGATCCAACAAATTTCTATTCCACAGCACAGATATTCAAAAATTTGCCACCCTATTTTATGCTGTTTTAAATACAAAAACCAACAAACTTACATATTCAATCGCCGGTCATACACCACCAATGTATTTATCGGATAATGGGAAAATAAATAAACTTGATGTTGGTGGTACTGTCCTCGGTTTCCTGGAACATTCTAATTATGAAGAAGAAATTATCAGTATGCGGCCGGGTGATATTTTGGTTATATATTCTGATGGTATTACTGAGGCTGTGAATCCGGAAGAAGAGGATTTTGATGAATGGCGGTTAGAAGAAGTTATAAAAAAATATAGTAATAAAACCTCACAGGAAATAATTGACAAAATAATAAAAGAAGTCAAAAACTTTACAAGCAATGATTTCCAGCAAGATGATATGACCCTATTGGTTGTTAAAAGGAATCAACTAAAATCTTAAATGATTTAAAATGTAAAAAATAATTTATTAATCTGTGTTTTAGTATCTGAGTTAATAATTAGGTTTAAATCCATTTGATAACTGACTTTTGGCAGTCAACTTTGAATTTTAATTAATTAGATTTAAAAAAAATGATCGGAAAAAAGATATCTCATTATAAAATTACTGAACACCTTGGCGAAGGTGGGATGGGAGTTGTCTATAAAGCTGTAGATTTAAAATTAGGTCGGACAGTTGCTTTAAAATTTTTACCATCAAAATTCCTGGAGGACAAAGAAAAAGAAAAACGTTTTATTCAGGAAGCCAAAACAGCATCCGCCCTGGATCATCCGAATATTTGCACAATTTACGAAATTAATAAAACTGATAATGGGGAATTATATATCGCCATGGCCTATTACCAAGGTCAGACTCTAAAAGAAAAAATTAAAAACGGTCATCTCGATATTAAGGAAACCCTGGATATTTCCACTCAAATTGCAGAAGGATTAAACAAAGCCCATTCAAAAGGTATAATCCATCGGGATATAAAACCGGGGAATATCATAATAACCGAAGACGGTGTAGTAAAAATATTAGATTTTGGATTAGCCAAATTTGCTGGTATTGATATGACTACCGATGGTTCTACAATGGGAACTGTGGCATATATGTCTCCCGAACAAGCTACCGGCGGAAAAGTTGATCACCGCTCCGACATTTGGTCACTTGGTATATTATATTATGAAATGCTCGTCGGTTCATTACCTTTTCGTGGCGACTATCCTCAGGCATTACTTTATTCTATTATTAACAATGAACCGGAATCACTTCAGGATTTTATTCCTGATTTACCAATGGAATTTTCCAGCATTATCAAGCGGTCATTAGATAAGGAATGTGAATACCGATACCAACGAATGGAAGATTTTTTAGCAGAAATTAAAAGATTAAAAAGAGATTCGGAAAAAATTTCCAAAACACAAAATCTTTCATCTTCCGTAATAAATATGCAACCAGAAAAAAAACAGGACGATAAAACTCTTCATGATTCAACTACAATTATTTTAACTCCTCAAAAACGAAAAAAATTAATTATCACGGCATCAGTACTTGTGTTGGTAATAATTGCCCTGACCCTGACACTTTCCAACCTATTTGAAAAAAAGGCTTCCCCCCAGATAGACCTTTCAGAGAGATCCATCGCCGTCATGTATTTTGAGAATCGAACAGATAGAAAAGATTTGGAAAAAATTCTGGTTGATATGCTTATCACAAACCTATCACGTTTTAGTGAATTGGAAGTTGTAAGCAGTCAACGTTTATTCGATATTCTAAAAAACACAGGTAAGGATAAGGTCAAACTAATCGACCGTGAAGTGGCAACAGAAGTCGCAAAAGAAGCCAATGTAAAAATAATGATGTTGGGTAGTATTATTGAAATAGGAAACCGCATCAGGATAAATGCTCAATTATCTGACGTTGCAACCGGAAGGAATATCAGTTCCGAGCAGGTAGATGGAAACAAAATCGACGATCTTTTTACAATGGTTGACCAACTTACTGAAAAAGTTGTTCAAAAAATCGGAATCACAAGAGAGCAGGAAGAGCAGATAACAATATCCAACATGACAACAAAATCAATTGAGGCTTATGAAAATTATATTAAAGGGCAGGAAAGTATGTACCTGGCCTATTATGATGAAGCCCTAAATTACATGGAAAAAGCTATCGAACTCGATTCTACTTTTGCCTCTGCACATTTATTTCTGAGTCAAATTTATGGTGCAATCGGCAATGTAAAAAAACAAATATCATCAATTGAAAAATCCAAGAAATTTTCAAAAAACCTTGTTGGAAAAGAAAAACTACTAATTGATGCCGCTTACAATGCTGTTATTAAAAATGATTTAAAAGCAAGTTTACAACTTTTGGAACAGTGTGTAGAAGAATATCCCAATGATAAAATTATACATTATAATCTTGGTGTAACCTATTTAAATATTGGAGATAAAAGAGCGATTGAGGAATTAAATAAAGCACTCGAACTTGATCCTGATTTTGGACCTGTAATTAATAGGTTGATTTATTATTATCTCAGGCCTGAAATCCTGGACTATGATAAGGCGCTGGAATTTACAAAAAAATATATGAAACTTTATCCAAATGACGCAAATCCCCACGATACAATGGCTGATATTTTTTATACAATGGGTCGAATCGAAGATGCGATCGAAAAATACAAAGACGCTTCCAGGCTGGCACCAGGATTTTCAGAATATAAAATTGGCTATATGTATGCCCTGCAAGAAGAATATGATAAATCAATTGAATGGATTAACCTGTCTATTACTTTAGGAAAAACTACAGGTCACAAAGCCGAGCGCTACCAGTTAAGAGGATTTATTAACTATTGGATTGGGAAATATGAAGAATCGGTACAGGATGTAGAAAAATCGATAGAATTATTTACCGAACTCAATAATACATATAGAATTGTATTATCAAATTTTCAATTATTTATGTTTTATCAGGATATTGGAAATATGGAAAAAAGTGACTTTTATTTCAGCAAAATTGAGAATTATATTAATAATGATAAAAGTGCTTATACTAAGGTTTTCTATATTGTTTTTAATATGTTAACCAATGTTGAAAATTTTAATCTGGAAGAGATTTTGCAAAAAGCTCAAAATAATTCTTCCTTAATCTTTAATTTACGAACAGGTAAAGAATGGGCTCTCTATTTTTATTATAATATCTTTGCCCAGCGCATGATTGATCTTGGCTCTGCAAAAACAGCTATCAAATTTTATCAGTCAAAAAATAAAATTAAAATACAGGCACCTACTAGGGCGAACGAATTTATAGTCTATAATTTTCCCGATAAAAATGTCTTAGCCCTGGCCTATCTCGAAAACGATGATATTGAATTAGCGCTTACTGAATATGAAAAAATAGTATCACTAAATCCTGATCGGAATGATCTCAGACTAATTCATCCAACTCTACATTATGAAATTGGAAAGGTCTATGAAAAAAATGACCAAAACTCAAAGGCCATCCGACATTATGAAAAATTCCTTGATTTATGGAAAAAAGCCCCAAAAAGTTCCATCCAAATAATTGATGCAAAAAAACGGCTACAAAATCTCAAAAAATAGTATGTTGTGCAAACAAACCAGTCCGGTGATTAATTTTTTGCATCAGCAAATTGCATAATAAAATTATATATTTCTGTTGGTGTTAATATATGATCAATTTTTCCACTATCAATTGCAGATTCGACCATTTCAGGACTTAAAGCGGTTTTGGGATCCTGGGCAATTGTCAGACCACCAAATTCCTTTATTTTGATTATTCCATTAGTACCATCCCTATTTGCTCCGGTTAGAATTATTCCAATCAATGAATTTCCAAAGGCTTCAGCAGCAGTTTCAAAAAGCACATCTATTGCCGGACGGCTATACATTACTTTTTCGTCAACATTCAAAGAAAAAGACCTGTTTTTTTCAATTAATAAATGATATCCCGCTGGGGCGAAATATACATTTCCGGCTTTTAATATTTCAAACAACTCCGCTTCTTTCGCATTTAACTTAAATCTGGTATTTAATAAATTGTATTTATCCCCAATAATATGATCTGGTGATAAATGCTGGACAATAACTATTGGTATTGAGAAATTCTTTGGTAAAGGGGCAATAATTTTTAGAATTACATCAAATCCACCAAGAGATGCTCCGATTACTATGGCCTTATAATTCGACATCTTGTTGCTTTTTTTGAAATATTCTTTCTTCTCTACCTTTCACAATAAATTTCTCTGCGTAATCTGAATATCTTATATCCTCTTTAGTTCCAAGACATAGAAATCCATTATGAATCAAACTATCATTAAATAGTCCTATCACCCTGTTTTGTAATTTCTTATTAAAGTAGATTAAAACATTTCTGCAGATTATAAAATGCATTTCATTAAAAGAAGCATCAGATACCAGGTTATGCTGATTAAAAATAATTTTCTCCCTTAATTCCTTGTTTAGTATTGAATTACCATAATTTGTATGGTAATATTCTGAAAATGACCTATTCGCTCCGCTCCGTTGATAATTTCTGGTACTTAATTTCATTTCTTCACTGGAATACACTCCCTCTTTAGCGATATCAAGAGAATTAGTATTAATATCAGTAGCGTAAATATTTACTTTATCAAGAATGTTTTCTTCTTTTAAAAGGATAGCAATGGAATAAGCCTCTTCTCCGGTAGCACAACCGGCAACCCAAATATTAATCGTGGGATAAGTATTTAAGTAAGGTATTACTTTTTCCCTGATATATTTATATATAAAGGGATCTCTAAACATTTCAGTCACAGTAACGGAAATAGCATTCAACAATTTATTAAAATTGCCGGAATCATACAAAATAAAAGGGATAATATCACTAATATGATTAAAATTATTCAAAACCTTAAAGTTTCTCAATCTTCTTGTAAAAGAGGCTCTGAAATAATTTTTAAAATCATAGCCATAACTTTGAAATATGGCATCAATTACTAAATTAACTTCAATATCTTCAATTTCATTTCCGTAATTATCCAAGTTAATCCTTTTTGATTTGAGGTTTAATTAAACTGGGATTTTTTTTGACTAAATCGGGATATAATTTTTCTATACAATCAGGACAAATCCCATGAGAAAAGACCGCTTCTGAATGTTCACTAATATAGGCCTCTACTCTCTCCCAGTATCCGTCATCGTTCCTAATTTTTTTACACGATGAACATATTGGGACAATTCCCTTAAGTGTTTTAATATTCTCTAATGCCTCCTTTAATTCAACATTCTTCATTTCAAGTGCTTTTTGCTGATTATATATTTTTAGAAACAGGCTTATTTTGCCAAGTAAAATATCTTCATTCAATGGTTTAGTGAGAAAATCAATCCCACCTGATTTAACACCTTTGATTTTATAGGCTTCTTCAGTATATATTGCGGATAAAAACAAAATTGGTGTATTTTCATTCATCTTGTCTTTCTTAATATATTCAGCCGCAGTAAATCCATCCATTCCAGGCATTTGCACGTCAAGTAAAATAAGTGCAAAATTCTTACGCAAACATTTACTCACAGCCTCCTGTCCTGACATTGCCCGTACTAAATCAACATCAAACTGTTCCAACAATATTTCCAGGGAAAATAAATTTTCTTCCCTATCATCAACTATTAGAATTTCCGGCTTTTTTTCCTGTTCTTTATCCATTTTATTAATCCTTTTTTATCCAAACACGCATCATAGAAAACAATAATTCAATTTCTAATGGTTTACTTAGAAAATCATTTGCCCCGATATCAATACATTTTTGTCTATCTTCTTCCATAGCCTTGGCAGTTACAGCCAAAATTGGTAACGATGAATACTTTAGTTCTTCCCTGATTTTTTTTATTGCTTCAAAACCGTCCATTACCGGCATCATAATATCCATCAAAACAATATCAATATTTGGATTTTCTTTTAAAACATCAAGGGCTTCCTGCCCATTTGTGGCTTTGATTACTTCCAAGCCTTTTAGTTCCAACTCCTCTGTCAAGGCAAAAAGATTGCGCATATCATCATCGACTATAAGAACTTTCTTTCCTTTCATAAAACTATCAGCATCGTGCAAACTTGCAATTTTATGACGATTTTTTATATTCATTTCTTCATAAACCGAATGTAAAAAGAGAGTTGTTTCATCAAGAAGCCTTTCATCACTATTCTGCTTTTTCTGAATTACTGAATCTGCATATTTATAGAGTTTTAATTGCTCCTTTTTTGATAATTCCTGGCCAGTATAAATAATAACTGGTAAGTCTTGTAAATCTTTATCTTTTTTAACAGTTTTCAGAATATCATACCCGGAAATATCAGGCAAACCTAAATCCAGAATAACACAATCAAAAGATTTTGTTTTTATTAAATCCAGTCCCTTCTTTCCCTTTTCAGTTACTGTAATTTTGACATGAGGCAAATCAAGCAAATTACATATTCCTTTTTGCAGATTTTTATCATTTTCTATTATTAGCAAATCTTTTATATTTTTTGAGATTCTTGTTTTAATTTCATCAAATACTTTAAATAATTTTTCCTCAGATACTGGTTTTGATAAAAACCCACAAGCACCCTTCTTTATCAATTTTTCCGGTTTATCATGCGCAGACATCACCATTACCGGAATATGCCTGGTTTTCAAATTATCTTTTAATATTTCTAATACCTGCGCACCTTGAACGCCGGGAAGCCTGATATCAAGGATAATCGCATCAAAGGAATATTTTCCAGCCAGGAACAATCCACCTTCACCTGTGGCAGCATGGATACATTTAAATCCCTTTTCATTACACATCTCTAATACTATTTTAGCAAAATTCAAATCATCTTCAATTATCAGAATAATTTTATCATCATCAGATAAATTATTTCGATCATCTTCAAGCACTTGCTCTTCTTCATTTATGTTAATTTTACTATTTTTAGTCTTAATAACTTCATGTTTTCCATTGCTATCGGTATTTACTTGTTCTTCTTTATCAATTTTTAATTTTATAGGTAAAAAAACCGAAAATGTACTGCCCTTATTTTCTATACTATTGAGATGGATTTCACCTCCCAGTAGTTTGCATAATTCTTTTGTAATTGAAAGTCCCAGTCCTGTTCCACCATATTTCCTTGATGTAGATCCGTCAGCTTGCTGAAAAGCTTCAAATATGATAGATTGTTTCTTTTCAGGAATACCAACCCCTGAATCTGTAACGGAAAATTCTATACAATTATTAACATCTAATTTACTATTAAACAGACCGGTAGAGTATTCAGGTTTTCTGATATCAAAACTAATTTTTCCTTTTTCAGTAAATTTTATTGCATTTGATAACAAATTCCTAATAATCTGCTCCAGCCTCTTTTTATCAGTAAGAATAATTTCCGGTAATCTGTTATCAATATTAATATGAAAGGCAATACCCTTTTCTTCTGCCTGATGTCTGAAAAAATATTCCATACTGTATTGTATATCTTTCAATTTCAATTTTTCAACTAATACTTCCATTTTCCCGGACTCGACTTTAGACAAATCCAGAATTTCATTAATCAAAGATAGCAGGTTATTTCCACTATTATAAATAATTCTTGCTGATTCCTTTTGTTTTTCTGTTAAATTCCCGGTTGAATTTCTACTTAGTGCTTTTGCGAGTAATAAAAGACTATTTAGAGGTGATCTCAATTCATGTGACATATTCGCCAAAAATTCCGATTTATATTTGCTGGACGTTTCCAGTTCTTTGGCCTTTTTTTCTAACTCAACTCTTACTCTCTCCAGTGCCCTGTTCTTTTTCTCGACTTCTTTTTTATTAATTTCTAAACTTCTTGTTTTATCTTCTAATTCTTCATTGGAAATTCGTAATTCTTCCTGTTGTAATTTAATACGCTCATTGGTAGATTGTAATTCTTCATTACTGGATTTTAATTCTTCCTGCTGTAATTGAAGTTTTTCCGACTGAATTTGAGTTTTTTCCAATAAATCATGCAGTTTTTTTTGCTTACTTATCTGATCTAATTCAACTGCTACTGTTTCTGAAATTATATTTAAGAGTTTAATACTTTTTGGTGGAAATGTTTTAAACGAGCCCAACTCAATAACACCTAATACCTGATTATTAAATATAAAAGGTGATACAATTATGTTTTTGGGCAAAGATGAACCAAGTCCGGAAGATATTTTAAAATAATCTTCCGGTGCATTTTCCAAAAGAATTGTTTCTTTTTCCAAAACAACTTCTCCCAATAATCCTTCACCTACCTTAAATGAATCATTAATTTGTTTTCTAATATTGAAAGCATAAGAGCCCATGAGTTTGATCTCTTTATCATTAACAATATATAAAGCTCCTACCTGAGCATCTAATTTCTTACACAAATATTTGCTGATCTCTCTGGAAATATCTACATAATTATTAACACCATCCAAAATTTCTGCCAATCCAAGTTGAACATCATTGAGCCAAATAGTTTCTCTAATGCCAATGTCTTTTTCTTTAAGAGTATCTGCCATCTGGTTAATTGATCTTGCCAGTTCATCTTTGTAACTATTTTCTTTAATCTTAAAATTATAATCCCCTGCCACAATTTTTTTTGTCGCATTTGTAATAGATTTAAACCTGTCTATCATTCTTTTGAGAGCAACGTCCAGATCATTTTCCGAACCAAGTAAATTTTGATTGATATCAAGGTCACCCAGAGAAATTCGTTCTGCTATTTCCGCAACCTTTTGTTCAACAGATGTGTCAATCATATATTCCATTGCCCCAATTATATTATTATTTTCATCTTTTAATGGCGCTGCAGTAGAACGGATTGAAATAACTTTTTCTGCAAAAGGACATGAAATAGTATCAGCAATAATCACCGAATTTTGATCCATCGCCTGCTTTGCAGGACATTTTTCACTATGACACAATCCGGTATTGAAAAGATTATAACATTTCTGTTCAACACATTTTTCTATTGGTTTCCCAATAAAATCTGCTCCGAACTCTGTTATGAATAAAACATTGTATTCTTTATCAATCACAAAAAATGGCGTTGGAATATTATTGAGATATTCCAATTTAGATTTTGTTTCTATTGAAGCATTTTTAAGAGTAATGGTCATTTGCTCCAGAGCTTTACCAAGTTGGTCATTCTCAGACCGTATTTTAACATCAGTGTCGTAATCTCCCCAGGCTATTTTGTGAGCCTGTAATATAGCATCCTGAAGCATTTCAGACATTTGGTTTACATATCTGCTTAAATCATCTTTATCACTACGTATTTCTAGATTTGATTTAAAATCTCCAAGTGCAATATCCTGACAGACCTGTGAAATAGCCCAGAAAGAATCAACTACCATATCAAAACTGTTTGCCATTTCTCCAATTTCATTTTTAGGCGATAAAATTTTCTCCTTTGTTAAATCACCGATAGCCACTCTCTTAGCCCAATCAGATAGTTTGATAATTGGAATAACTATTGTTTTTATCTGATAAATTGTAAGAAAAAAAATAAAAATTATAATCATGCCCAGACTGGCAATAAAAAATAACTTTATATTATTTAGATCATAAAATATCTCAGATTTTTTAATTTCGGAAATTAGTATAAATGGAATTCCTGTTATTTCCAGATAACTATAAATTCCCAATACCTTATACCCCTTTCTTCCATTATAAAAAAGAGCTTCTGTTTTTTCGAATATCTGTTCAGGTTGAGTTTGAAATTCCTTTTCAAATTGCTGTGTCAGAGTATTTGATACCTTGTATTTCAAGATATTATCTACCGAATCAAGAAGAGAATTTGACCTCATTTTCAAATCTGTCCCCAGTAAGTATGTATCAAAACTGGAATAACGTCCACTTTCATATTGTACAAAGTTATTTAATTGTTCTATATCAATCTGAAAGGCAATAAAACCTATTCTGTTTCCCAAATCATCATACATAATGTCAATAACAAATCCGACTGGCTCATTTCCTGAAGGCTCATAAAATTCCAGGTCAGAATAAGCCGGTTTACCGGTGTTAAACACTTTTTTACATGCTTTTGAAAATTTGGTTTGGGAATATTTACCATTAAACAGATTTGTACCCAAATCACTTTCTTTTTTAATTGAAAACAGGATATTACCTTCAGTATCTATCAGAAAAATATCATAATACCCTTTTCCCTCATTAATAGCTTTCAGGTCAGCACATTTTTCTGTAGAAATTTTCGCCCATTGGGGACTTTTAACAAATCTCTCTAAACTAATATTACTTTTTTTGAAAGCCCTGGTAAAAGCTTTTAAAATTTCAACATTATCACCCGATTCAGCTCGCAAATTTAAGTTTAATATCAACCTATTAAAATGATAATTAATATCCATAATACTTTTATTTGCCAATTCCTGAAGTAAATCAGCAACCTGGTTCTGAACTATTGTTCTCATATGCAGATAATTAATTGTATTAACAATTGCTATTGGCGTTATACCTATTAGAAAAAATGTGAGTAAAATAGATCTGCCCAATTTGCTTCTGAATATTTCTTTTAAAAAGGATAATTTCATAAAAAAAATTCCTATTGTAATTTTTAGTTAAATCTAAATAGCTCAATCAGGGTAACAAAAAAGGGAAATATATACCTATTTCTCTTTTTTTAATACTGTATAAATAAACCTTGATAATGACGGATAGTCTGGAAATTCATTCATTTCATCACACACCTCTTTACAAAAACACAAAAATTTGCAAAACCTGAGCCAAAGAGTAGTATAGTAGTAAAACAAAATGTTGGTAAACAATTAATATCTGTGATTTTGAAACCACATTCCTTTTTATGTTTACTAATAAATGGACGAAGATCGGAATATATCTATACAATTGTAAAAAAAAGTCTTGATTTTGTCAATAAAATGGTAAACATTACTAATTATTTATTGATTACAAAAAAGTGATAAAAATCACAAAAAATGCTTTTTGAAGAAATTATAATAATTCCGTAAAAAGTAAATTTGATGTCATTCTGAATGAGGTAGTAATAAAGAATCTCCTATAATTATCGACGATATTCTTCATTACTACACTGCCTCAGACTGTGTCTGGCTTTCGACGGAAAGACAGATTCAAACCTTTTTACGATTCCATCAATTATATTTTAAATATGTTTTGTGTTTTATTCAATCATATAATTAAGTTTAATTTCGTGGATTTCCTAAATACTCTTTACTCATTTAAACTTATAAAGGGTCTCCCACTCTTTAGTTTTTAAAAAAATCCTCGAAATAAAACACAACAAATAGCGATTTTAAACTCACTTATTTGTTAAATTATGTATTTTAATATGTAAAAGTATGTTTATTTTAAAAATCCCGGAATTCGACATTGCCCGGAAAAAGGAGAATTTTACTGAGATATTTATCAAATATACTTGAACATTTATCTAATCACAATCTATAACAAGGACCAATCATGGAACCAAAAATTGCAAAAACTATTCAAACTGCTTATCTTCTGCTTGATAATTTGAAAAAATATCAACCGGAACTAAATAATTATGGCGCTAATGATACTTTTATAACCGCCTTTAAAGAATCTATAGAAGACCTGTCACAAAAACACTTATTACTCGAAAATGTAAAAAATAGAAAAATTGCTGTAAATAGAATCCAAAAAAATCATCTGAAAATATGCACAGTATTATTAAAAAAAATCCGTTCTGCTACAAGAGATGTATACATCGGTAACGAAAGTATATTACAAAAATTTCATGTAAACACCAGAATTCCAAAAGATATCAAATTAATGCAAAAAGAAATCTCATATAATATTGATTTGGTAACTGACCACATGATTTCTTTAACCGCCGTAGGTATAACAGAACAAGATATTTACAATTTAATTGCCTGTCACAATGCCATAAATGAGGTGTTAGCTACTATTGAAAAAGTAGAATCTGTTCAGAACGATGCAAAGAAAAACCAATCACTTTCTCTGGCTCATCTTAAAAAATTCATTACCCAAACTCATAGCAAAGTTAATCAATGTTTTATAAACAATGAAAATGTATTACTGGAATTCAATATTAATGATTAAATCAATTAATTCGTAAAATTATACAAAATTTGATAAAATTACTTTAAATGCATAGATAATTGTACAATTAAATTACTACCGGCCGCACCAATTGCATTACAAATACCTATTTCTTTCATGCTTTTAATAGATTGCAAAATTGCAAGACTGATATAATTCTCCGGATTATACAAAAGTAATAATTACAATCAGAACAACTAAATTGTGAGACATCTCCATTCCTTTTAATCATTACTTTCAGAGCATTTTAATAATCAAAATAAAATCCGAAAGGAGAATAAAATGCGAAAATTTACTCTATATTTTTGATTTGATTTCAAAGTCAATGCTATTTTATAGGATTCACAATTTTCCATTGCAATTGTGCAATACATCATTAAAACTGTTTTAAAATGAATATCACAATACAAACAAATGAATATTATTCAAGTTTCAGTGATTACCAAAACTAATTATTTGGAAATAGATCATGGAGGTTATATTGCTTAAGTTTATTATTTCTATCCCTTGCATCGGGCATCATTGAACAAAGATAATTCCAAAACTCCGGACCATGTTTGTGTACTTTCAAATGAGTCAATTCATGGAGTAGTACATAATCTATTAATTCGTCAGGAAGTCTCATAAGTTGTAGATTTAGGTTGATATTCCTATTACTTGAACAACTTCCCCATACTGATTTCTGGGCTTTAATGAAAAGGCGATTGTATGAAAAACCAAATTTCACTGCCAGGGCTTGTAATTTCGCAGGTAAGATTTGTTTAGCTTCAATCCGATAAGTTTCACGTAATGTATATTTTATTCCATCCTGGATAATATTATCAGCAATATCAATATTATTTGGATAGCGAAATTCAACAATTCCCGGTTTAATAGAAAAATGAATTATATTTTCATCTATTGGTATTAATTTCATTTTATGAAACCTGGTACAAATTGGCTTGTTATTAGTAAATATCATCCCTTTTTCCCTGTGCTCTCTAATTTTCACCAGGGATTTTTTTATCCATTCTTTTTTTGAATTGACAAACCGGATTGCTTGTTTAAAACTAACTCTTTCCGGGACAGTTACCAGAACATTTTTTCCGAATGCTACAGAAATTTTGATATTTTTAGCTTTTGTGTGGTTTTTTAGAACTATTTTCCCAATATCTTTAAATTGTACTATTTTTTCTTTTGTGAACATTTTTCTCCAAAATATTTTCCCTGCAAACATACTTTAATTCAAAAATAAATACTAATACAAAAATCCACCTCCTGATTAGTAGATTTTCCTGATTATTTTTAAATATGGATTTTAAAAAAATAAAAAAATTATTTGAGCAATACCATTTTTTTACATTTAGAAAAATTTTCTGACTTTATTTGATAAAAATAACAACCTGAAGCATATTTTGCTCCATTCCATTGAATTAAATGTACACCTGGTAAAAAATCTTCACTGGCAAGGGTTTCCAATTCACGACCTGATATATCAAATATTTTAATTTCAATAAATGATTTTTCCTGAATAGAAAATGAAATATTGGTTTTCGGATTAAAAGGATTAGGATAATTATCATGGAGAAATACATGTGGTGAAAATTTTGCCAGGTCTTCTTTTATTAAACTCTCATTTGTAAAGAAACCAAAACTGCCGGGCAGAGCACTAACTGAATACTGTTTAACTATATTCCCTCCCATATCCAAGACCATCAAATCATCCGGTGCCTGAAAATCATCAGTCAATCCCACAAAAATATGGTCATCATTCATTGCCATAGAATAAATATTCTGTGAACCAAAATTGGAAATAGCACTTTCAGATAATGGCTCCAAGCCATCATCTAATTCAACAATCATAGAATCTAATGTCCTAAAAATAGAATTATTGTAATAACAAATATCCGCTCCCGAATTTTTAGTTGTACCATGGGAAACACTTGTTACGACACCGGAAGATAAATCAATCTTTGAGGTTCCGGTCATTGCTTGCCAGTTTTCATTAAAATGGGTACAGGTTACAAAAAGTTCATTATTATTAATCGCCATTTGATTGGGCCCGGGCAGAACCTCATATGTATTTGTTATCTCATTGGAATCAGATTCCAAATCAATTTCCACAACTTTGTTATCTTTGTCCCAGGAACCCGATTCTTCAATAATTGAACTATATAATTTACCATTATACAACAGAACGTCTTCTGGTTTGCCTGGAGTTTGAATTGTATCTGTAAAAGTTTCTGAATTTAAATCATATTCCAAAATGCTGCTTAGTAGCCAGCAACTAATATATGCTTTATTTTCATAAACACAAATATCCCTTGGTGAGGCATTAGGTACCAATATTGTTTTATGAAAAACGGGATCATTATTAGATATATCCAAAATCTCAATAGTATGTGAGTTATTAACTACAATATAAAGATAATTGCCAAAAATTGTCAATGATTGACCAGTATCACCCAATGGATTATCAGATGTATTCCAAAAAACAGGGCCATTAATATCAGCAAAGGAATCATCAAACTGCCAGAGAGCAGCAGTTGAAGTATTAAAATTACCTTCACAAAGAACAAAAACTTTAGTTTCTCCCTGCAAAATACAACTTAAAAAAATAATTATTGGAAACAATCTTTTCATGGAAATTCCCTCCGATTAAAAGTTAAAATTTACTGTAATTCTAAAAGATCTTCCTGGTTCGGGATAACCTTTTATTGTTTCATAATATTTATCTGTAAAATTGTCAATAGTGAAAACCGGAACAATTTCCAGATGTTTGGTTTCAAAATGATAACCAATACTTATTGATAATGATAAATAGGGTTTGAGTACATCATCTTCATTTTCTTTATCCTGTGGATTATATCCGTACATAACAATTTTTTCCCCGGTATAATGGGCCTGGAAAAAGAACTCCAGCAAATCAGGATTCCATTTTGAACTGAATGAAGCAGTGTTAAATGGAGAATACCGAAGTGGTTTATTATAATTATAACCCGGCTGAAGATTTTGAGAAATATTCCTGGCATAATACAGAGATCCTGCTAATCTAAAGTCAGGATATTCCCATGCAAGAGTAGTCTTATACCCCTTTCTATTGGATTTTTTTATATTCTTTGGTGTCCAGTAGGCTGATTGTGGCATCCATAGAATTAAATTGTCACTTTGTTTATAATACCCCTGGATTTTTAAATTAATCAAATTGTGTATTTTAAAACCAATTAAACCCACCCAGGAATCCGTATTTTCTTGCTTTAGATTTGGATTCCCACCTGGTTGCCAAAAAAGTTCATTAAAAGACGGATATCTGAATTGGGAAGCATATTGGAGAGTAATTTCATCTATCAGAAAATATTTTGGGGCAAGTGTAATACATGTTTCATAAGTCAAAACATCAAAGAGATTAGGGGACTTCTCAAAATGCAACGTCGGTAAAATTTGCATAAATGGGAAAGGAGAATAATCAAGTAACAGAGAACCTGTATAAGTATTTCTTGAGTGTGAACCTGTATCTCGGCTTTCTAAATGATCATTCTTACTTTTTCCCTGTAATTTAAAATTAAAATAATCAGTGACTCTGATTTCATGATTGAAAATTAATTGAATAGATTTAAGCTTATGCTGACTATTTATAAAAAAATATGGATTTGAATATTCTTCATCAGAATTTCGGGTTACAATCTCAAAAGATCCTTTACTTTTTGGATTTATCCAGTACAGAGATAATCCTAAAGTATATAAGCGATCTTGCCGAAATGACAATGTATCAATAATGCCCCAAAAAGGGCCTGCTACACCACGTTCCTGGGAAGAATCTAAATAAAAAAATTTCGAAAATAAGTGGTTAGAAAAAATTCTGGTAACCCTGGCAGAAAAATAATTCTGTTTAAAATCATTATTTTTACGATAATGAATTTTATCGTCGGTATAAGATAAATATTTGTAATTTCCTTCATCTCTCCGAAAACCTGTAAGTAAATCTATAGTTGTTTTTTTAAAGGTTTTACTTAAGGTTACATAACTTCCTGTATGACCATAATTTCCCAAAGAAAAAGAGACACAATTGTTTTTTTGCCATGGATTTAGAGAGATTACTCCATCAACAGTGCCGGAACCATGCTGATTTATTCCATTTATATAATAGCTGATTTTTTCCACAAAAGGGGCTGGGATTTGGGATATATCCATTTGTCCATTTTGTGGATTCGTTAAATCAAATCCGGCAATTAAAATTTTAGTATGCGCAGCCGAACCTCCATCCAAACTAATTGTGGAGATTCCAGCGGGGCCACCATATCCTTTTATCGACAATCCGGGTATTCCCTGTAATAATCGGGAGTTTTCGAGATCACCCATGGACTGTGATTTTGAAATATTCTGAACTTCCTTAGAGAATCCGCCAGATAATTGATGAAATGAACCGGACCCGGTAATTGTTACGCTTTCCATGTTAATTGTATCTTGTTGCATAATAACTGTGAAGAATTTTTGTTTTGAAGATAAAATAATTCTGACTGGTTTATAACCAATATGAGTAAAAATAATAGTATCATCTTCAGAGAAATCCTTATTAAGAAAAAAATCACCTCTATTATCAGCTATTATCCAGATATCAGAATTTAAATTATGAATATATGTATTTGATAATGGTTCAAGATTAGATTGAATTATTTTCCCACTCCAATAATGAATATTTGAAAAAGAAAAATGAGGAAATATTAAAATAAGAACAAAAATCATGAAAATAAAATATTTATTTTTATTAGCCATAAGGATTTAATATATATGAATTATTTATTTATAAGAAATTTGGTAAAAATTTGATTGTTAGGTAGTGGTATATTCAAAAAAACTCCCTTTTCTGCGAAGGTTTATTGTTTTATGGGTATCCTGACTTACGACTTAATCTTTTCCAGAGCCTTCCCAAACTATTATTAGTTCAGTGGCAAAATTCCGGAATTGGTGCCGATTACAGTAGCGCGACTGTACTCGATTTTCACGAGTTTCCCCAAATCATCTTAATATAAAATATCATATAAATATAGAAGATAATATTCATTTAAAAAAAGAAAAAATATTTTTTGGGAAAAGTGTAATATTGAGATATAAATAATTATAATTTCTTCTGAATATTACAAGACAATAATCCCTGAAAATAAAATTGTTACTTTGTGTTTCAATACATATATTTAACGATAATGTTTACTCTTTAAATAGAAAAGGAAAAATGGAAAAAAATAAAAAACCTATCAACCTCATAATTCTAATTCTGTTAGTTTTATGCCATACTTTATTTTCAGGAACGATCAAAATTAATGAAATCATGTCTATGAATAATAATAGGATTCAGGATGAAGACGGTGATTTTTCGGATTGGATTGAACTTTTTAACAATAATGATTCCCCTGTAAACCTGGAAGGATTTGGAATTTCTGACGATGAAAGCGATTTATCAAAATGGACTTTTCCAAATATTACAATAGAACCCAATGACTATTTATTGATTTTCGCATCCTCAAAAGATCGTCAAAACACAAATCATTGGGAAACAATTATTACATGGGGCGATATCTGGACATTTCGGGTAAATAATTCTGAAGTATCAGGAGACTGGAAATCTATCGATTTTGATGATTCAGAATGGAATAGCGGCCCAACCGGAATCGGATATGGAGACGACGATGATGCTACCGAAATCCCTGAAAATACTATATCTGTTTACGCACGGAAAATTTTTCAGATAGAAAATATTAATAATATAACAGGTGCCATGTTTCATATAGATTATGATGATGGTTTTGTGGCCTATATCAATGGTGTAGAAATCGCCAGAAAAAATATTTCCGGTACCAATCCATCCTGGGATCAATCAGCTGATACTTATCTTGAACCCCTGATTGTATCCGGCCAACCTCCAGAAGAATTTGCTATTGAAAATTTCGGTGATTTCCTTGTACAAGGCGAAAATGTCCTGGCAATTCAAATCCATAATTCTGACACTAATTCATCGGATATGACTTTGATACCTTTTTTGACCCTTGGAATGACAACTGTACCAAACAATGCTCAGGGAACTCATAATTTAATTGACTTATCTACTTCCTTTTTACATACAAATTTCAAAATAAACTCCAATGGCGAGACGATTTTCTTAACCAATAATGAGAACGAACTTCTGGATGAAGTGGTTATGGGTAAAATTCCGGCAGATATATCTTATGGCCGTAAACCTGATGGAGCAGAAAATTGGGTTATGTTTGATGAACCTACTCCTAACAGTGAAAATAATACTTCTGGTATTACGGGGTTTGCGGTTGAACCGGAATTTTCTAAAACCAGGGGATTTTATGAATCAACTTTTGAACTTGTGATTAATTCTCCTGAAAACCTTAAAATAAAATATACTCTTGATGGCTCAAATCCGAAAACCTCAACTAATGCAATTATCAGTCAATCACCAGCCACAATAACAATTAATCCTTTAATAACAGCAGGTCAGAGGGGACAAAATCCGGGAGTTGTGGTTAGGGCAGTATGTTATGGAGCAGGATATGCAGACAGTAAGGTAGCAACTCATACTTATTTATTTGCCCGATTAGTACAATCTCTCTCCCCTGACGGTCAAAAACCAGGCCCGAACTGGCCTGAACCTTATTCAGGTTGGGATGCACATATTATTGACTATGGAATGGATCCTGACATAACCACTGACAGTCGATATCAAAATCTGATCGACGATGCTTTGCTTGACATTCCCAGTTTTAACATTTCCACAGATCTGGAAAATCTTTTTGATAACCAAAATGGTATCTACATAAACTCCAATATGCATGGCAAAGAATGGGAACGTCCTGTATCTGTTGAATTATTAAATCCTGATGGAACAGAAGGATTTCAAATTAATGCAGGTTTGAGGATTCGTGGAGGATGGAGCCGACATGATAACAATCCAAAGCATGCATTCAGGCTATTTTTCCGAGAAGAATATGGAGATTCAAAATTAGAATTCCCACTTTTTGGAAACGAAGGTGTTGATGAATTTGACAAAATTGATCTGCGTACCAGTCAAAATTATTCCTGGAGTTATTATGGAGATCCTTTGAATACTATGAATCGCGATGTCTTTTCACGTGATATTCAAAAAAATATGGGACAGCCATATACAAGAAGCAGGTATTATCATCTATATTTAAATGGAGTTTATTGGGGGCTTTATCAATCACAGGAACGACCGGAGGCCAGGTTTGCTGCCTCCTACTTTGGTGGAGATCCTGAGGATTATGATGTGATAAAAGTGGATATTGGTGAATTTTGGAATCTCTATGATGTTGAAGCAACTGATGGCAATCTCGATGCCTGGCAGGATATATGGGATATTTGCCAGGATGGATTTTATTCAAATGAAAATTATTTTAAACTGGAAGGTCTCAATCAGACTGGCGAAAGAGACACCTCTTTAAAAGTACTTGTTGATATCGACAATCTTATAGATTATATGTTAATAATATTTTACACTGGAAATTATGATGCCCCGGTTTCAAAATTCAGTGGGAATTACAATCCTAATAATTTTTATGCAATTTATAACCGTAATAGGAATGAAGGATTTAAATTTTTTATTCATGATGCAGAACATACATTGCTTACTGATGCAGTAAATGTTGGGAGTGGCCTTTATGAAAACCGGGTAAATATTGGGAATGTTTCAAATGATCAAATGCAAGTTTGGGATTTTAAGAAATTTCATCCCCAATGGTTGCATCACAAATTGACAGATAATGGAGAATATCGATTACGTTTTGCCGATCATGTTTATAAACATTTTTATAGAAACGGGGTATTTAAACCTGCCAATTTAATTGAACTTTTTCTGGGTTCAGCAAATGCAATTGATATGGCTATTATTGGAGAATCTGCAAGATGGGGAGATGTCAAAACCCATCCACCACGTACAAAAGACGATGACTGGCAACCTGCAATCGAAAACATTATTATTAATTATTTTCCTCTTCGAACAGGCATTGTAAAAAACCAAATTATTGAATCCAATTTATATCCTGATATTAATCCACCGGTTTTAGAAAACAATGGAGAAATTAAAGAATATCTACTTGAAGTTGAACCCGACTTTGAATTGCAAATATCCAATCCTAATGATGATGGCTCAATATTATATACAATTGATGGAAATGATCCGAGAAATATTGGCGGACCTATATCTTCCAGCGCTATTGAAAATAATTCACAGGCGAACCTGACTATTAGCAACACTACTTTAATAAAAGCTCGTATTAAAAACGGCTCAATTTGGAGCGCACTAACCGAAGTTTTAATTGTAATTGACTCCGATATGAGTAATTTAAGAATTACTGAAATTCATTACCATCCAGCGGATCAGGATTCAATAAATGATACTGAATATGAATTTGTTGAATTAAAAAATATTGGTGACAACAAACTTAATCTTTTTCAATGTCAATTCTCTGATGGAATTGAATACACATTTCCTTCTGAAACTTTTCTCCAGTCGGGAGAATTTATCCTGTTGGCTTCCAATAAAGAGGAATTTAATAATAGATATGGCTTTATGCCCTTTGATGAATATGAAGGACAATTACGAAATAGTGGAGAACAAATCCTGTTAATGTCAGCTGTCGGAGATACAATTTTTTCAATAGAATATAATGATAAAAATCCCTGGCCGGAATCTGCTGATGGAGACGGTTATTCACTGGTTCCTGTTATGAAAAATCCTGAAACCAATTCTGAAGATCCCAAAGATTGGCGGGCATCTACACAAATTCATGGTTCACCTGGTGAAGATGACAAACCAAGTTCTATTGGAAAAAATGCTGAAATTGCAAAAGAGTTTAGATTATATCAAAATTATCCCAATCCCTTTAATCCTTCTACTAATATTTCATATCATTTGCCTGCCTCTTCACAGGTAAATATCTCAATTTTTAATATTCAGGGACAAAGAGTGCTTACTTTAAAAAAGGGTTTCCAGACTGCCGGTTTTCATAAAATATTATGGAATGCACATAACGAAAAGGGTATAAAGTGTACAAATGGAATATATTTTTGTAAAATTATTGTCAAATCCGGTGAAAGAACAATTTCGAAATCATCTAAAATGTTACTTTTAAAATAGAAGTTTTTATCTTTTAATATAAAAATAGAAAAATAAAAAGGGAACTGTTATGCGAAAAAAATTAATACTTATGATATTTATAATATTTACCTGCAAATTAATATTTGGACAAATAACAGGTATTGATCCTGAATTTCGCAAAAATATTGTTGAGCACAAATCTAAATTTTATCAGAAAATATTGAAGAGCCAACAGCAATGTACCGCAAATCAGGAAAATTATGATGTCAAATATTATGCATTGGATTTAACTCCAAATATTGATAAGAAAAAACTGTACGGAAAAGTTCAGGTTCTGGCAGAAGTAATTACATCATCCTTAGATATGGTTGAGTTAAATCTGTGGACAGGAATGACAATCGATGATATATATTTAACTGATTCTCCCGAAACAAAATTAACCTATAATTTTTCAAATAATATATTGGCAATAGATTTGGATAAAGCATATAATCAATCAGAACATTTTAATCTCACAGTAGAATATTATGGCAGACCTCAGGACTCTGGTTTTGAGGCTTTTGATTTTGGAACATATAACAATAATCCTATGATTTGGACTTTAAGCGACCCTATGGGAGCACGGTCATGGTGGCCCTGTAAAGATATTCCGGCAGACAAAGCTGATTCTGTTGACATCAGGGTAACAGTGGACAAGGAACTGATCGTAGCATCTAATGGAACATTAAGAGACACAACCATAAATGGCGACAAGGTTACTTATTGGTGGCATGAACAGTACCCAATTGTGACTTATCTTGTTTCTCTCGCCATACATCCTTACACAGTATATTCCGATTGGTATATTTATGGTGACAATGACTCCATGGAAGTTCAGTTTTATGTATTCCCTGATGAATATTATCAAGTTCAGCATAATTATGCCAAAACCGTTAGCATGATTGAATTTTACTCCGGGATTTACGGCCAATACCCATTTATTGAAGAAAAATACGGGCATGCAAGTTTTCTTTGGGGCGGAGGCATGGAACACCAGACAATTACCAGTTTGGGTGGCTGGGGAGAATCTCTGATCGCTCACGAATTGGCTCATCAATGGTGGGGCGATTATGTAACCTGCAATACTTTTCATCACATTTGGTTAAATGAAGGTTTTGCTACTTATAGCGAGGCTCTTTGGTTTGAGCATGCTTATCCTCCTTATACTTCCAGTCAGTATCAAATGGAATATCATCAATACCTGGGTAGTGGAACTATTTTTGTCGAAGACCCTACTGATTTTGGTGCAATTTTTAATCAGAATCTGAGTTATAATAAAGCCTCCTGGGTTTTGCACATGCTCAGACATATTGTCGGGGATGATATGTTTTTTGAAATCTTACAAAGTTTCAATTCTTCTCCGGAATTTGAGTATGGCACAGCAACTACTGAAGAATTCCAGGGAGTTTGTGAACAAATATCCGGCTTCGACCTGGAAAAATTTTTCCAGCAATGGATTTATTCTGAATATTATCCTGAATATGGATACGGCTGGAACACAAAAACTACTGAAAAAGGTTACAGGGTAAAAATAGGAATTGAACAGATTCAGCAAAATACCGGATTATTCTGGATGCCAATTGATATAAAACTTATCACAGAATCCTATGATACAACCTTTACTGTATGGGATTCATTGCAATACCAAAATTTTGAGTTTGATATAAATGACCGGTTAGTAGATATTGAGATTGATCAGGGCAACTGGATTTTAAAAAAGACAAAATTTAAGATGATCTCCCCTTATCCGATTAATATAACTCTAAATAATACCTATCAGGTTCCAGACAGAGACATTTTGAAATTATTTTGTGAAACAGAAAACCTTGAAGAAGATGATTTAATTTTGACTGCTTATATTGAAAATTTTAACAACACCATTATTGATTCTTTTCAAATTTCAGATAATGGATTGGATTATGATAATATTGCAAACGATGGTTTTTATGCAGGATTTTGGTCGGTTCCGGCCGGAGAAGCAGAATACAATATTCATATCAAAACATTGTCAGTGAATTCCGGATATACAAATTTGTTATCCGACGCTATTCAATTCACAACCCTTGGACCAATAGCAATAGATACGGTCTCTTTTCCTTATAATCCGACCCCGATTATTCCCGGAGATCATGTTTATTACACGATAAATTTGAAAAATAACAGTCCGGAAACTACTATAGACACGGTGAAATTAATTCTTGAATGTGATGCGGCTGATAGTCTGGTAGAAATGGTATCACCAAGAATACACTACGGCAATATCCTTCCGGGTGAAATTAAAGAAGCACAACCCAGTTTGGGTACACCCTTTGGAATAATTAAAGTTAAAGATGATTGCCCGGGAAATATTGATATTCCGATCAAAGTTGATATTTATAGCGCAGATAATTTATATTGGTCAGAAGATCTTGTTTTACATATTAATGAACCTGTATCTGTTAATGAAAAAGAAAAAATTGTTAATAAATTCGCTTTATATCAAAATTATCCTAATCCTTTTAATCCTTCTACTACTATTTCTTATGAATTAGCCAGACCGGTTTTTGTTAAACTCTCTGTATTTGATATTAATGGAAGCGAGAGAACTGTGCTTGTAAACAAACAGCAGAATCATGGCCATTATTCATTAAAATGGAATGCAGAAAATCTGGAATCCGGTGTATATTTTATAAAAATTCAAGCCGGAGATTTTAACAAAGTTAACAAATGTATTCTCATCAAATAACTTAGAATTTGATTTATATAAACAGAACACAGATGATGCTGATTAAACATTTTTTACAGAATTGTTAAATTATTTGTTTACAACCTTAATAATTCATGAATTTTTGCTATTAATATAGTAATGCACTAAAAATAATGATGTTAATTATGACAACTTTATGCCTGTAATAAATGTCATAGATTAGAGTGGAATTTATTAAGACAAAAAGGAGTTGGAATCTTTTCAAATAATTTAAAAAGTTTACAATGAAAATTCTTAACCTACACATTATTTTCCTGTTTACTTTCAATTTTTGCATTTTTGCACAAACTGAAAGTAGTATTCAAGAAAAATATATAACAAAAACTATTAATGTAGAATCCGGCTTGCCTCAAAATACGGTAAATTCAATAGTCCAATCCAAACAAGGGTATTTATGGATTGGGACTAATGCAGGACTCGTCCGCTATGACGGTCTCAATATGGTAACTTTCACAAAGATCAACTGTGATAGTATCTCAAACGATCAGATTTTGTCGTTACATATTGATAGTAAAGATGTACTTTGGATTGGAACAGACGGTGGGGGTCTTTTATCATATTCAAAAGGAATATGGAAAAAATTTACTATGGGAAATGGATTATCCAACAACCACATCAGAACCATTACAAGTGATTGGCATGGAAATGTGTGGATAGGCACAGAATATGGGCTAAACTGTTTATCCAATGGACAATTTGAAAAATTTACTATCATGGAGGGACTACCAGATAATATTATAACTACTCTGGATTATGATATTTGGGGGAATTTGTGGATTGGCACGCTTTGCGGAGGTATTGCAAAATTACAGCATGGTATTATTCAAAACTATAATATTGATGTCAGGCTAAATAATAGTATGATTAATGCTTTATATACTGATGAAATCGGCAATTTATTCATTGGAACCCTAAAAGGATTGTTTTACCATAAATATGGAAAATTATTTATCACAAAAATCCCGGATACCCGGTATTTACCGATTACATCAATCGAAAAAACAGAAGCGGATGGATATTGGCTTGGAACAGTAAACAATGGATTGGCTTTTTTCAAAAATAATCAGATACAGAGAAATTACTTAGATTTCCCTAAACAAAATATTAAATGCATTTTTAAAGATAAGGAAAAAAACATCTGGATCGGCACAGAAACCAACGGTGTTATCCTTCTAAAAAAATCTATAATCACAAACTATAATAAACAAACCGAATTGCCCGGTAATTTGATCACTTCGATTATACAGGATGATGATGATAATTTTTGGCTTGCTATTAAAAACATTGGATTGTGTCAATACCGAAATAACAAAATAATTAAAATCTGGGGAGAAAACACAAAACTTGCAGGGAAAAAAATCACAGCACTATTTTTCGATTCAAATAGAGTATTGTGGATTGGAACTGAGGCGAGTGGAATTTTCAAACTCCAAAAAGGGAAATTGACTACATTATCAATTAATGATGGATTGACCTCAAATAATATTACATCAATTATTCAAACAACAAATAAGGAATTTTTAATCGGTACGGAAAAGGGTTTAAATATTTATAACGGAATTTTTCAAAAAATATCTGATAAATTTAATTTGCAAAACAAATGGATAAACGTACTGATAAAAAATCCTGATAATGAAATATTTATTGGCACGAAATCAACTATTTACAAAAAAAGCGGAAATACATATCAGGAATTATTCCCAAATATGCCAAACCTGGATGTAATTTCATTATATGAAGATAAAATGGGAGTCCTGTGGATCGGAACTAAGGGCAATGGACTAAGGATATTAAAAGATAACAAATTATCGCTCTGTACAACCGAAAACGGGCTTCATGATAATTACATTTACAGTATAACTGAAGATAGATATAACAATATCTGGATGAGTTCTAACACAGGCGTTTTTAAAGTCGAACGGGATAATTTTACCAGGTTTCTAAAAAACAACAAAACTCAAATATTTTCTTCATTTTTCAATGAATCCGATGGAATGACCAGTAGTCAATGCATTGGAAACATTCAACCTGCAGTTTGGAAAAACAGGCTGGGATTACTTTATTATCCTACAGCACAGGGAATTTCTTGCTTTAATCCGGATTTATTCTACAAAACCCTTCCACCCAATATTATTATTGAAAAATTTCTCGTTGACGACAATTCAATTAATTACATAAATGAAATTAAATTTGATCATAAAATAAACAAAGCCAGGATAGAATTTACTTCTTTTAATTCATCTGCTCCTGAAAAAATGTGGTTCAGGTACAAGTTAGATGGATTTAATGAAAAATACACTTATGTAAAGCCCGGTGAAGCCAGGATTGCCGAGTATGATAATCTGAAAGCCGGAAATTATTCTTTCCTTATTCAGGCCAAAAATAATAATAGCGAATGGAGTGGGATCAACAATTCAATAAAATTTAATATCGACTATCCTTTTTTTAAAAAACCGGTCGCCATTTTTAGCCTGTTATCTGTATTAGTTTCAGTCGGGATTTTTTTGAGCATTATAAAAAAAAATCAGGTTGATAAAAGCAAACCTGAAAAATACAAAACTTCATCCCTGGATAAAGATATTGCAGATGGAGTTATTGCTAAATTAACCCAATTTATGGATGAGGAAAAAATATATCTCAATCCGGATCTGACATTAAAAATACTTGCCAAAAAACTAAATATCCATATTAATTATCTTTCACGTATAATTAATGAACATTTTCATCAAAACTATAATGATTTCATAAATAAATATCGGATTGAAGAAGCAAAAAAGTTACTTTCTTCCACGAAAGAAAAAAATAAAACAGTTTCAGAAATAATGTATGCATGCGGATTTTATTCAAAATCAACCTTTAATTCGGCTTTTAGGAAATTTACTGATCTGACACCCTCACAATATAGAAAAAAATTATTATAGACTTGTTGTGAATAAGTTAAACCAGTTAAACAAATTCAACTGGTTTTTTCCCACTCTCTTTTCAATAATCCCATTACATAAAAATCACAATACTTACCTTCATGGAACATTGCTTCCCGTAATGTTCCTTCAACCTGAAAGCCTATTCTCCTGTACACCTTTATTGCTGCTTCATTTTCTAATGCAACATGGAGTTGAATACGATTAAGATTAATAGTTTGAAAAGCATATTCTATAATAAGTTTTGTAGCTTCTGAGCCGTATCCTTTTGACCAATTTTCTTTATCTGCTATTCCAATATAAAACACAGCCATTCTGCCTACCCAATCTATCCTAAATAAAGCAGTCTGTCCAACCGGATCATTATTTTCATTATTACATATTGTAAACAACACGGTATTGGGATCATTAAGCTGCTTATTAATTTTTTCCAATTGTTGATCGATTGTAGTTGGTTTTGCATAAAAAAGAGTTTTTCTTGTGTCAGGATGATTTTCCATTCTGGAAATCATCTCTTCGTCACCTGGTTTAAATGACCGTAAGTAAATTTTATTTCCATATATAAAACTATCTTTTATTGATTTCATATTTTCCCCATTTCATATATTTTAAACTATTAAAAAACTATCAATTTTTTCGCAGTAATATTTATTATTGCCAAGGACAATGATGAGATACCGCAAATAAAATTATAAAATCTATCCAAGTTCAC
>JAOZSR010000031.1 GCA_029939575.1 Fidelibacterota bacterium | reverse complement strand
GGGGTAGTTTTGAGGGTAGTTTTAGGGGTAGTTTTTTCAAAAACAACTAAAACACCACCAGTTTTTTCTTCTATATGAAATGAAATATTTTTATATTTTTCCAATTCTTTTCTTATTCGAATTAACCCTGAACCATACTTCTCAATATTTTTTGTCAAATAAAAGGCTTCTGCTACTAATAAATTTCGTAATTGAGAATGATAATCATCTTTTTGCAGATCTTCTACTGTAAGATTTAACAATTTACCTGGATTAAAAATTGTAATTTTATCATCAAATATTTTTATTTGAATATCACCAGGAACAGAATAATCCCGATGTACAATAGCATTAAGTACAGCTTCTCGCAAAGCGACTATGGGATATTCAAAAATCTCTTTCCTTTTTGTACTACCATCAAATTCAAAAGCGACTTTAATATAATTTTTAATAAATTTCATTGTTTCTTCAGTTGCTTCAAAAAGTGTATTGCAAACTTGTTTATCATCAATTATTAGTGATGGTGTTCGAAATCTACCAATATGTATATTATATAAAAGTGGCTTTTCTGCAAATAACAAAAGAGAGGCTGCTGTAGGTTTATTATCCTTAATTAATTTTAATTTAGTTACTAAATCGACATCACCATCGCTTAAATTAAATCTTTCAACTTTTTCAACTTCAGAAATAAATCTCTGTATTTTTTTACCATTGAGATCAGACTTATTATATCCCGGATAAATTAATGAATCCCATGAAGGATTTAACACTTTCATATAAAGATTTGCTATTTCATTTACATCCATTAAATGGTTAGAATTCTTTACTCTTTTATAAAACCTTCCTAATAAAGCAACGGGTTTTATTGGAAATTCATCAACTATTATAATAGCAATTATTTTATCTTTGATTTTTATATTATAAATATCAACTATAATAGATGGACTTGTTTTAACTTTTATTTCATTAATCCACTTCTGAATTGTCTCTTTTGGTATATCCAATCCTAAAATTTCACCGGAATCATTGACTCCCAACAATATTTTTCCACCTTTAGTATTTGCGAAAGCATTGACTGATACAATTGCTTCTTTACTAAAATTCTTTTTGAATTCGATCTTACTACTTTCACCTTTGGCTAATATTGATAGTATAGTTTTTTCACTAATCATATCTTATGTCCCAATAAAATCAATTTCGCTTCTGAATTAAAATTGTCTTCAAGTTTTTCATACTCATTTTTTGAGAGTGTTAAAATATTGATCTTTCGATCGATTAATTTTTCGGTTTTATTTTTTACTCTTTCCAGTTCCCCGGTATTTATATGATCACCAACAACTACCAAATCAATCAAACCGCTATCTTTGCCGATAGCATAATCTCCTCGAATAAATGCAAGGTAAACATCACCAAGTTTATTTATAATATTGGAGAGAACTTTATCAATTCCCGTAGATTTCAGAACTATTTGTCGAATCTCATTAAATAGAGGATGCCTGGAATTTGCACTAAATATCTTATTTCGTCCAACTTTTGCAGAATTTAATATTTTTGCAGCTTCAAGTTTGTTCAATTCAACTCTGATAGAATTAGTGGACTCGCCAAATTCTTTTGCAAGTTGACGCAGATATCCCTGATTTTTTGTATTTAAGAAAAACCTTAGAAGTAGTTTGATTTTTGTTTTTGATGTGATTAGAGATTCTATCATTGCAATTTCGAGTTATTTTATTACTCAAAATAAGAAAGATTTTATGATCATGCAAGGAAAATATTTTTTTAATTAACTCTTTTATTCAGCAACCATTTGTTCAAAAAATTGGACTGTTTTTTCCACTTGAACAGGTCTTGAATACTGTTTTACAATATTCATTTTATGAGATTCATTAAGTGATATTTTTTTACTCCACTTATGGAATATATTCAACAGAAATTCTTTAATCTCGGTTTCATCGTCATATTCAAACATTTGGCCGGTATTAGTTTTAGCAATAATTTTTGCAGCATCGCCTGTAGTCGGCCCGATAGCGATTATAGTTTTACCCATTCCCATGTATTCAAAAAGTTTTCCGGTTAAAATGCCCTTATTGTTTTTTGCATTGGGAATTAGTAATAACAAACAGGCAGATTTTGAAATCTTTTTCAAAGCTTTATCATGAGGTAAATAGGATAAAAAATCTGTATTCCCGGTAAGATTATTTTCCCTTATAGACTCTCTGATATTATCACAAAAATTACCAATAAATTGAAGTTTCAATTTATTTTGAAACTCCTTATTTTCCTTTGTTAATTCTTTCAAAATTCTGAAAAAATTATTTGGAACTTGCTGATTGTTAATTTTCCCAAGGTAGGAAATAGTAAATTCTAAATAATTATAATTATTAGGAATATTCTCTAAATCATCAGGATCATAACCATTTTGAATTATAGAGATTTTATCTTTTAAATCTGTTTTTTTCTTAAAAATTTCTACAATATTTGAACTGACGGTGAAAATTTTATCTGCTTCGGATAACACTTTTTTCTCAAGGTTTTTATTGTAATTTTGGGCAATTGTATTTTTATTAATTTCATCGTAATGATATATATCTGTCCAGGGATCACGAAAATCTGCAACCCATTTTAATCCGCTCCACTTTGCAAGTTTTTTTGCAATCAAATGAACTGTTGGCGGAGGTGATGATGAAAAAATAATATCGGGATCATGTTCTTCAATTATTTTTTTCCCCTGTTTAACTGCAAATGGAATCCAGCCAATTTTTGCATCTGGAATAAATAGATTTAAACGAATCCAATTGGCGATTTTCTTTTTCCAGTTAACATTTTGCTCAGATAAAACTGCTACCGGAATATTATCCTCAGATTTCATTCCGGTTATTTTTTTATAGAGATTATTTGGTTCTAAAGAATTTGTTTTGTATACAATACAATTCTCCGGTATATCATTTTCCAGGGTGGTGTCAATAGCCGGATATTCACCATTTTTAACTGTGAGTATTATCGGTTGCCAACCAAATTTCGGTAAATATTTGGCAAATTTTAAAACCCTCTGAACTCCGGGGCCGCCAGCCGGTGGCCAATAGTAAGTAATTATTAGTACTTTTTTCATTTTTTTAGTAAATAAATAGCGCCTAGGGTTAATATTTCCCGTAAAGCAAAAGAATTAAAATTGTGTTTAATTCTTTTTAAATTAAATCGCGATTCATAACATGGACGAATTAAATAAAAACTTTTCTTTATAATATTAAAATCAACTTTGTTCAATAATTTTTCAAATCCGGCAATCGAAATACGTGATTGTTTAATTTCTAATAATGAATTAATTATATTTTGTTTTATGTTTAGGAGTTTTAAAAATGAGGCATAAACTTTATTTGGCAGAAAATGCAAAAATGGTAATTTGGCAAATCGGTTTGGTGCTACTTGCTGATGACCGGCATAAGCGGAGTATTTGGGTGGAAATGAGACAAACAATAAGCCGTCTTTTTTTAAAAAAGCACGCATATTTTCCATGGCAGTCTGTTTTAATTCTAAAGGAATATGTTCAATAACATCGCGACAGATAAGGATATCCATTTGCCCGAAATAACTCTTCATTTCTTCAGATAGATTTGTTATATCTCCGTTAATAAATTTAATTCCCAACTCAGAATTTAACTGGATAGAGTTATCAAATCGATTGTTTGATAATTCAAGTCCAAAGCATTTATGTCCTTTTTCAGTGAAAAATTTTAAGAGTCCTCCTTCTGCAGGGCCTATTTCTAAAATAGAATAATTTTTTTTCTCGGAAATATTTAAAAAATCGTTTAAAAAAGCTTTTCCATACCAGTATTGCTCATCATAGCAGCGCAAATTCCTTTCGCTAATTTTTTTCATTTGTAATATTTCCTTACAAAACCGGTAAACTCGCCTTTGCCAAATATTTTTCGGCGGACATAATTAACCGTAAAGCCATAACCATAAGCAAATACCTGGCATACTGATACTATAGGAGATAAAAATCCGACTTTTAAACTTTTGTATTTACGTATGCTATCGAAAAAGATAAAAAGGAAAATCAGAATTGCAATTCCGGTAGCCCCTAGCCACAATCCTAATGACATTCTGGTTAATAAAGTTAATATAGTCAATAGACTATATCCAACAGCTCCAATCGCAGGAATAAAGTGTAATGGCTCTAAAATCGCCTGGTCGAGCATTGTTAGATTTATTCTGGCAACTCCCCAGTTAAACATTTGGCGAAAAAATTTTCTTAAACTTGTTCGGCGTTTATGATATACTTTTGCATCAGGAATGGGAATCACTTTCGCTCCACTGGCAACAATACGTCGACTAAACTCAAGATCCTGTCCATGCCGTAAAGTGCCCATCCCGCCTAATTCTTCAAATATAGTATGATGTATTCCCATATTAAAACTTCGGGGATAATATTTTGCCAGTTTCTTTTTTGAATGGCCACGCATACCACCGGTTGTTAAAAATGATGTCATAGAATAGTCAATAGCTTTTTGTAAGGGAGTAAAATTTGGCAAAACTCCATCAGGCCCGCCAAAGGCACCCGGCTTTTCTACTTCTACAATTTCATAGAGATTTTTTAACCAATTTTTATCCGCGATACAATCGGAATCGATAAACAGAAAATATTCTCCAACAGCTTTTGACATTCCAAAATTTCTGGCAGGTCCGGGACCCTCATGATCTCTTTTAAAAAAATTAATTTTGAAATCGCAACTGTTGATAAATTCCCGGATAACAATTTCTGTATTATCAGTTGATCCATCGTCAACAATTAATACTTCAAACTTATCGTGTGAAAATATTTGATTTTGAAAAGAATTAATAAGTTCAACCAATTCATCAGAGCGGTTAAAGGAAGGTACAATAATAGAAAAAAAGTATTTTTTCATTTTAATAGCATCGTTTTTTTTATAGTTGAAAGTAAAGTAATATCCACAAAATTAGAATTTATGTATCTTTTTTATTATGAAAAGTAATAAGTTCGGAAATCAGACCGATTGAAAAAAACTGGACTCCGGAAATTAATAATAAAACCCCCATCAACATCATTGCAAAATGGTTTTTGAAAGGATGATTAAAGAAATATTTCAAAATGAGAACATAAAACTCACATACAAATCCAAAAGTGACAAAAGCCATTCCCCAAATCCCAAAAAAATGCATTGGCCGTTTCATGAATTTTGTAATAAACACCACGGTTAACAAATCAAGAAATCCTTTATAAAAGCGACTTATACCATATTTTGTTTCGCCATATTGACGGGCAAAATGTTTGACTTTATGCTCGCCACTGTTAAAACCCTGCTGTTTTGCAAGAACTGGGATATATCGATGCATTTCTCCATAAACCTTGATATTTTTGATAACTTCAGAACGATAAACTTTTAGTCCGTTATTAAAGTCGTGCAATTTGATTCCGGTTAATAACCTGGTAAAAAAGTTAAAAATTTTGGATGTGTTTCGTTTAATAAATGGATCTTGCCGGTTCTGTTTCCATCCGGAAACCAGATCTAAGCCTTCATCTTGAATTTTTTTTATCATTTCCGGAATTGCAAAGGGATCATCCTGTAAATCAGCATCAATAGTAGCTACAAATTCACCACTTGCTAATTTAAAACCGGCATCTAATGCTGCGGCTTTTCCTTTATTTCTGAGAAATTTTTCTACTATTACATTTTCATGTTCTGACGAAAGTTTTTCCTCGACCTCTACTGAACCATCATTACTGCCATCATCAACTAATATTACTTCAAAATTATATACAGTCGGCTCAAAGGCCTTTGATAATTTTTCATATAACTCAATTAGAGAATCTACCTCATTATAAATGGGAACAACAATTGAAGCCAACCCTTTTTTTATATCATATTTCACATTAACCTCATCGTAATTAGTTATAAAAACCGAACTTATTGTATATTTTTAATGGAATAGGCCGAGAAATGTAAATCTAAATTAAAATGATTATCATGACTTATAATTTTAATACTCTTCGGCATAATAATTCCATCTGTAACTTGATATTTTTCATAAAACACTGTTGTGAGTGGCTCATTTTTTTCTGTAAATATCACAATTTTTTCTAAAATCACACTATTTATCTTGAAAAAGGAATTTACCAAAAGTCCATTATCAGTAACTGATTTAACAATTTTTCCCGGTTTTAATGTTTTTTCGGAATAGTTAAAAATTGGTATTGCTAATAATATTTTTCGCAAATCCGAAAAGGAAACCCTGGAAATATTCATCGAATTGTATGGGTCTGGTAGTTCTTTCCCATTATAAAATTTGCGCTCTCTTAATAATTGTAGATAATATTCATCACCTAAAAAATTAAGTGTGGCAACCTTTCTTCCAAGTGGATCACGTAGCAAAATATTTAAACTATCAATGGTATGATAATTCAATTTTGCTATTGCACGTCCTTTATTTTCGTTGGAAATATAATTAAAATGACAAATAGCAGAAAGATTTTTAGAAAAATTTAAAACCCTTACTCTCTCCCAAAACATCTTACTTTGCAATGTTTCAGGTTTTGGTTTGAATAAAAAAACATTAGAACATTGACTTAAATAAAAACTCAGATAAAGTAGAGAAAAAAGTAAATATTTACTGTGATAATTTTTCTTTAAGTCTTTTATTATTTTTATCAATAGTCAGAGCCTGTTGATAATATTTCTTAGATTTCTTAATATCATTTAATTTATAATATACATCGCCAAGATGTTCCATTAATTCGGGATTTTTACTTTCTATGGAAAAAGCTTTTTGAATAAATTCTGCAGCTTTTTTGTAATCTCCTTTTTTGTATAAAATCCAGCCTTTGGTATCTAGATAAGAAGGGTTATTTTTGTCCATTTTCAGAGCCTTGTCAATCATAACCATAGCAGTATCTAAATTTACTCCTCTTTCTGCAAGACTATAGGAAAAATTATTCATAGCTATAGCATCTTCCGAATTTTGAGCAATGATTTGCTTATACAAACTATCAGACAAATTGTATTTTTTTTGACCTTCCCAGGTTCCGGCTAATAAATGAAGTGCCTGGATATTATCAGGATCTTTGTCCAGTACGTCTTTAATATATTTTTCTGATTCATTATATTTTTTCGTTGAGTTTAATAAAGAACCTTTTAAAATCAAGATTTCATTTGAGTCTGAAAATTTAGTCATAGCAGAATCTAAAACTCTATCAGCTTCAGGTAAAAAACCCTGATTAACAAATAGAAAATAAAGATTTATATAATATTCTTTATTGTCAGGATACAATTCAATTAATTTAACTAAAAATTCCCTGGCTTCTTTAAAGCGTCCAGCCCGGCTTAAAATTTGTCCAAGAATTTCCTTAAGTTTTACTTCCTTGGGTTTTAATTCTATCAAATGCTTTAGCAGGTCAATAGATTTTGGAAAATCCTGGGCCATAATTGCCAGGTCGGTTCTGGAACGTAAAGCTTCAATATTATCTGGTTGAATTTTTAATATTTTGTCAAAATATACTATTGCCTCGTCGAAGTTTTCATTTAACAATGAAATTGCGGCAATTTTTTCCATGGCATAGACTTCATTTGGATTATTTTCAGCAATTTCGTAAAAAAGTTTTAACGCTTCTTCCACTTTATGATCATTAAGATATGAGCTGGCAAGTCGGTATTGAATCTGTAGATCTTTGGGCTTTAAAGCAATTAATTTTGTATATATCTTAATTGCTTCTTTGTTTCTTTTTGAAAGAAAATATATTTGAGCGAGTAATTCATGTGCTTCAATATTTTCCGGAGCAATTACAATTGCTTTTTTTATTTCCTCTATTCCATTATCTACTTTACCAAGATTTATATATGCTTTTCCCAGAGCCAGATATATAGTAGGAGCCAGGGAGTCATATTTTAAGGCGTCCTGGTATTCTAGAACAGCCATGGCATAATCACCTTGTAAAGCAAAAGATTCACCAGCCATAAAATGTTTGATTGATTCGGAGTTATAGATTTTGTTTTCTTCTTGCTGTTCCGATTTTTCAGTTATTTTTTTATCTGGTTTCAGCCCGGCACATGATATCATGAGAAGGAAAAATAAAAAAACAAAAGGAATTGATGATAATGACATTACAGAAATGGCATTATCATTATTCCGAGAATATTTATTTTGCGCCAGCATTATTAAATTTTATTTGAAAATTTTTGTTTTATTACATTTACAAACTCGTTCAATTTTTTCTCTAAAACGGACATTATTAGCTTTTTCATCACCAATAGTTACGATATGTTTTACCATTTCAATAGATTCGCCACATACGCTACAATGATTCTTGGAATCTGATAAAGCTTTTTCATTCTTGGCGGCAAAACCTTTTGTTACTCGTTTAGCCATGAGTATTTCTCCTTAAAATTATTAATTGTGTTTATACATACTAACTTTATTTCCCCCGACTTTTTTGGATTGATACATTGCCTGATCTGCACAAGCCATGATTGACTGCATATCATCTCCATCTGCGGGATAATCTGACACACCAATACTGATGGTCATGTGTTCCTTCATATCATCTTTTTGAAAAATGAATTCTTCTATATTACTTCGGATTCTGTCGGCTGTGTTAATACAGCTATTTTTATCAGTATTAATTAATATGACAGCAAATTCTTCCCCGCCATATCTGGAAACAGTATCAACAGTACGCACGCTGCTACGAAGTATTAAACCAATTTTCTTTAAAACATAATCACCATATAAATGGCCATAAATATCATTAATTCTTTTAAACTTATCTAAATCTAACATTAATATAGTAAGATTGTTGTTATATCGCCTGGCTCTTTCAATTTCTATCTGGAGATGTTCTTCAAATGCCCGCCTGTTATAAATGGATGTTAATCCATCTACAAGGGCTAGATTTTTCATAGAACGGTAAACATAAATACGATTGATAATTTCATTCAGGTTTTTACCGAATAATTCCAAAATTCGTAATTCTTCTTTTCTATAATGTCCGATATCCTTGTGTTCTAATACCAGAATACCCTTTTTCCCACGATCAAATTCTAATAAAACACCGATACATGTTTGCATTTGGCCTGCTTCCAAATCATCAGGGAAAAACCTATGTTTTATTCCTTCAACGTCATAATTATTAATATGTAATTTTTGCTTTTGAAACAATTGATTTACAATTTGTGCATTTATAGAGATTCTTGCACCAATTCCAAAATCCGTTTCATAGCCATCAACGTATTCCACAGATAAATCCTGCTCATCATCATTTTTCATTGTGGCGATTGTTAGTTTGTCATATTGAAAAAATTTCTTTATAACACTCTGGATTTTTTTGAATAATTCTAAATCGGTGATATTTAGAGGCAAATGTGAATTGATGTGAGTTAATTCTTTAAAAAATTCAATATTATCCTTTTGTTTTTGGATTGTATCAACCTGCCAGATATTTGCAGTAAACATTTTGCTAAACTCTTCGGCCATTCCAAAATCATTTTGATCACAGGATTTTTTTTCTACACTATCCAGACCAATAAATCCAATAAAATCATTAAGAAATATTGGAATTAACATAATACTACGAACTTTTGGAACTGCTTCGTAATGGACCAGGGATTCTTTTTCCATTTTACTGGTATCATAGATTATTGGAATTTTGGAATTATGAATTTCTCCAAAAACGGGTAATGTAAGATTGAATTGATTTTTCATTTTTACGTCAAAAGAAGATAGAAAGTCTTGTAAAATATATTCTTCTTTTTCATGATTAAAAAAATACAAATATACTGTTTGAACGAAAAATGTAGATTTTACCAATTCTAAGAGATGTTTGGTAATTACCTGATAATTCTCTTCGGGATCTACCTGGAATCTGGGCTCAACTGTTTTTATATAATTTTGCTTTTCTTTTTTTTCCCTTGTCTTTTTTTCCAGTTCCAATTTTTTGCAATTAGAGGAAAATTTTTTCAATTCTAAAAAGAAAAAAGTAATAAATGATGTAATTGCAATAAATACAAGCACACGAATTATCAGAGAAAAAATAGGCGGCATATTTCCAATGAATTCGATCCCGGGATAAACCAGAAAGAAAAACATGAGAACGAGAAAAATAATATTTACAATTAGAACACTTTTTAATTCATTCATAACAAATTCCATACAGCATGGTAAAATACAATTGCCTACATGTAAAATCAATATTAATTAAATAGGAATTTAATTTTTAATTTTTTTACTTTACTTTTTGTTTTAATATAAGTTAGCGCCTATCACCAACGGTTTTTATACGATTTTGATAATCAATATCCGGTTTATTGGTTTGATTCTCATTTTTATCCTGATCATTTATTGTCGTGTCAGAAGGTATTGCTTTTGTGCCGACTCCGGCAAAATTTTGGGGTATAACCGGTGGAGTTCTTTGTTGTGTTTGTAATTGTGGGGCTGATTCTTGTTTTTTTTCAGCCATAGGTTGAACAGCCTGATTAATGGCATTATGTTTATTTATCTGAAGTGTAGAAAAAACAATCACAACAGCCAGGAGAGCGACTCCAAATCCATAGGTTAGTTTGGGTACTCGTTGTGAAAATAAACCTGTCTTTTCCGAGGCAATTATACGGGCATTCCGATCGGTCAATATTTTTTCCCGCAAATTTGTCATAAAATCTTCACTTAATTTGACTTTTGAAAAATTTGTCATTGTCTCCTGAGTAGATTGGATTGATTGAAGGAGTTTTTGACATGATGGACAGTTCTCTCGGTGTTGGTCAAACATCTGACGCTCATGGAAGGATAATTCTCTATCAATATAATTTGATATCTGCTGTTTAAATTTGTAACAATTTACCATAAAACCTCTCGCAATTTTTATATATTTGACTCCTAGTCTTTTTTAATATTCATCTCTTCTAATATTTCCTGTAATCTCAACCTGGCTCGGTTTATCCTTGATTTAATCGTGCCAAGTGGTTTTCCAATAATATTACTAATTTCGTCATAAGAAAGTTCCTGGACATCTCTTAAAATGATTGCGGTGCGAAAATGTTCCGGTAATTTTGTAATTGCTGTTTGAATTATTTTTTCTGTAAATTGACTATTAAGTGTTGTTTCCGGAACTTCATGCGTAATAGCGTAATCAATCTCTCTATCTTCAGATCTTAGGGCAGAGAATGAAAACATTTTTCGGTTACGTTGTTTACGTAATAAAGTCTTTGCCAAATTTCCGGTAATTGTATAAATCCAGGTAGAAAATTTGGCAATTTCACGATATGAATGACGTTTTTGATAAACCTTTAAAAAAGTATCTTGTACAACATCTTCAGCTTCTTCTTTATTCATCAAAAAGCGATATGCAAAATTATACAATCTACCTGAGTACCTTAATACTATTTCTTCAAAAGCACCTTCATCACCTTCCTGGAATTGTTTTATTAACTCTTCATCTGTAATTTTGAAATTTTCAGACATAATATCCTTATTAAATTTTAATTATTTCGTATATTAATGGAATCATAATTTCTTCAACTGATAAATTTGTTGATTTTGATCTATAATCAGCTTCTCTTAAACGCTGAAAAATGAAGGAGTAATCAGATCCACGATAATTTGCAGAGCCTTGTTCCCACTCTTTAGTGCGGGTTTTTGCCCAATAATTATTAGCAGATTGAGAATGTACTTCATAGTAAGCCCACGAATTAATAAAAAAATTATATAAAACTACTATGAAAAATGGCACTTTGGCACCGCTGTCTTTTAAGGCTATACATATTTTCACTGCATCGAACAGATTTTTATTTTTCACAGAATTAATAAAATCTGACATCTGATAATTGCGAGTTCCTCCAACCACACTTTTAACATCCTGAATTTCAATCTTCTTTCTGTTTTCCAGGCTAACTACTATTTTTTCAAATTCTGAAAAAGTATGGGAAAAAGTATCATCTGTTTCATGTACTAATAATTCCAAGGCAGGTGGAGTAATCTCGAAACCCATTTTATTAATTTGCATTTTTACAATCCCGGTATATTGTTTAGGATAGGGTTTCCAACAGGATATCGTCTGTGAGAGTTGATCTAATGTTTTGAAAAATTTATTCTTTGTTCCTTCGTATGTAACGACAAGGACAATGTTTTGGTCAGGTTTCTCTAAATATTTTATAAATTGGTTTTTTGCCTTGGTTGTTAATTTTTCTATTCCTTTATAAATCACGATTTTTTTTGATGAAAAAAGTCCCATACTGCTTAAACTCTCAATAAAATCATGATCTTTTTTATCTGTTCCGTAGAAAATAAACTTTTCTATATCTTTATATTTTTTCTCAAAAGCTTTATTAATCGATTGAATTAATTCTTCACGAATATAATAATCAGTGCCGTATAAAAGATAAATCGGCTTGAGCTGCCCACGTTCTATTTTTTTTATTTCATCAATAAATGTCATATTAACGCAAAAATATTAAAGTTCCAATTCCAACTAAAAAACAATATGGTGCAAACCAACTGAATTTACCACTTTGTAATACTTTTAATAAAATACGAATTGCAAAGTATCCGACAATAAATGATGTAATCATGCCCAAAATATAGATAATAAACAAGTCCATTTCTAAGCCTGATTTAATAACATCGCCTAGTTCTAAAACTGTTGCGCCCAAAATCGCCGGAATTGCCAGTAAAAATGAAAATCTGGCGCTTTCATATCTTGACAGACCTAAAAACAGCCCGGAACTGATAGTCATTCCTGCCCTGGAAATACCGGGGAAAATTGCAAACATCTGTGCTACACCAATTAACAAAGATTTGTTCATGTTATTTTTATTTTCTGATACTTTAATAAATTTTGTAGCAAATAAAATAACACTTGTTATGAGTAATGATACTCCAACCAGGCTGATATTATGAAATACATTTTCAAATAAATCTTTTAAAAACAAACCTGCGAATACTGCAGGAATAGTTCCGACTATAACTAAAGTACTAAGTCGAAAATAAACATCGTTTTTATAATATTCAACAGCTTTTTTACTAAAAATTCCGGAGAAAAAGCTAATAACCATCTTTTTTAAGTCTTGAAAATAAATTACAATTACACTGAGCAATGTTCCAAAATGAACAAAAATCTCGAAAGTAATATTATCATTAACAATACCAAAGAGTCTTGCTGATATAACCAAATGTCCTGAGCTGCTTACTGGTAAAAATTCAGTTAATCCCTGTATAATACCTAAAATTATTGATTCAAAATAAGACAAAAAATCCCCCTTGCTTTTTTTTAATCCGGCCTTTTAATGTAATGAAATAAATTTTATAAAAATATCAAATTTTAATTAATCATCCTTTTAGAATAGGCGCTGAATTTTATACTTCTACCTCATTTAATTGTTTCAATATTTCGTTGATAATATTTTCAACGGTAACTTCCTGTTGTTTTCCGAGTTTCATATTCTTCAGAATAATTCTATTCTCTTCAATTTCGTTATCACCGATAATGGCGACTAAATGGGCTTCTTTTTTTCCGGCGTTTCTCATTTGTGATTTCAAAGATCTGCGCATAAAATCCATTTCAGCAGTAACGCCTCTATTCCTTATTTTACATAATATTTCGAATGCTTTTTCTCTGGCATTTTCACCAAGTACAGCAAAATAAACTAATTTATTTTTTCTTGCCGGAATAGTATCAATTTGGTCTAGAATTAACATTAATCTTTCCATTCCACAGGCAACTCCTACTGCCGGAGTTGGTTGTCCGCCAAGGTCTTCTACAAGGTGATCATAGCGTCCACCGCCACAAATTGCATCCTGTGCTCCTAATAAAGAACTTGTAATTTCAAAAGTTGTCCTGGTATAGTAATCCAAACCTCTTACTAATTTTTTATCTACTTCAAAATCAACTCCTGATATCTTCAGAAAATTTTGAACCTGTGTAAAATGCTCCCGGTCTTCAACACTTAGACTGTCAATTATTGGAGGTGCGAATTCGTCAAGTAAGTCCTGGCAAGATTGAGATTTACAGTCAAATAACCTGAGAATATTTTTTTCCATCCGATCCTGGCATGTTGAACAAAACTTTGTTTTATGTTGTTCAAGTGCTGATTGCAGAGTTTCCAGGTATTTATTTCTGCTATCCCTCGATCCGATACTATTTAATTTTACTTTTAAATCCCTGATTCCTAATTTTGTATAAATTGCAACCATTGTTTGGATAACTTCAGCATCGGATTCCGGGTGAGGTGTACCTATAATTTCAAAACCAAATTGATGAAATTGGCGGTAACGCCCTTTTTGTGGTCGTTCCTGGCGAAATAATGAATCAATATAAAACAATTTTATCACAGGAGAAATTTGATTCAGATTATTTTGAATATACATTCTGATAACCGGAGCAGTTAATTCAGGCCTTAATGTAAGATTTTTTCCGCTTTTATCGGTAAAACTATACATCTCTTTTGAAACCACGTCAGTTTCTTCGCCAATACTCCTGGTGAACAAATCTGTCATTTCAAATACGGGAGTTCGTACCAGGTTATAATTATTTTGCTCTAGTATTTTTGTTATAAATTGTTCTAAATATTGCCATTTCCATGATTCTTCCGGCAAAATATCTCTGGTGCCTTTTATTCGCTTATATTTCATAGAGTTACTCTTTTTCTCCATCTTCCTGTATCATTGTATCAAAAATATCTTTTGCCAGTTCTTTTTTGTCTTCAGGTACAAAAATTTCTTCATAAGAGCCAGCCTGGGATGTTGCAGTAGTAGAAAAAACATCATGGAAAAGATCAGAATGGGAATAACTTTCTATTCCTTTGTTTTTCATTGCTTCTCTAATCATCTCGGCATATACAGAGGAGTTTATTTTTCCAAGACTTATCCATTTAACATAAATATCTTGTTTCGTTGGAAGTTGCTCTACTAATTCAGTTCCACAATCCAGACATTTTGTAACAGTTCCTTTAAATTCATACTGACATTTTGGGCAATATGGCATAATAAATTTCTCCTATTAATTATTACATTGACTCGCATTTTTTATCTATAAATGCACAATTACATATTAATGAAAATATGTAGAAGAATCAATTATTTTACCTTCAAATATACAATTATAAATTTAAAAAAATGTATGATTTTATACAAACTACATTTTACTGAACAGGTAAATTGTGTGCTGGATTCATTGTTTTAAAATAGAAATATCTCAAAACAAACCTAATCAATTGATTTTTTTAATTGTTCAATAATATTTATACAAAATCTGTATTCTTTTGCTTCTGCTTCCCGAATTTTGCTGTTCTCCTTAATACTTATCATATTTTTTCCTTATAAAATCTAAAATATGAGGTGCAATATTATAATATCAAACCGAGAAAAGGTACTAAATTACAATTACGGTCGACATTAAAACAGGAGAATGGTAATATTTGGGTGAAATTTAAACTGAAAAGGAGAAAAGAAAATGAAGAATTTAAAAAGAATAACTACAATTTTGATTTTTTTATCAATGCTGTGTGGCAATCTTATGGCTGGTGATTTTGAGACAATTAGCAAAACATTCAAAGGAATCGAAGAGTTGAATATCTCGATTACAAGTGGAGATTGTGAAATTATATCCGGTAAATCCAAAAATGTGATAGTCGAGGTGAAATTTGATGTTGTTCCAAAGGGAGCATTTAAACCATCATTTAATGAAAGAGGCAAGGAATTAAAGTTGAGTGAAAGATGGTCCGGACGTACAACAAGAGGCAGAGTTTCCTGGAAAGTTGTGGCACCAAAAACAACAGATATAAAATTTTCTGCTGCTTCAGGAGATGTGTTAATCAATAACATGAATAGTCAAATAGATGTAAATACTGCTTCAGGAGATGTAGAAATAGAAAATTGTTCCGGTGATATTGAAATAGAAGTAGCCAGTGGTGATGTCTCTGCTGAAAATTTGAGTGGTGACATTGAAATAAGTACTGCCAGTGGTGATATTGAAATTGAAGATTCTAAGGGTGATTTGGAGTTGTCAACTGCCAGTGGAGATATTGAAGCATCAAATTTAGAAGGTGTTTTTGAGATGAGCGTTGCTTCCGGAGATATAGAAGTTGAGAATATAAAGGGTGAATTCGATGTCGAAGTAGCCAGTGGCGATGCAGATCTAAAAGAAATTGTGATATTAGCAGAAAGTTGTTTTTCTGCCGCTTCAGGGGATATTGATATATTATTAGCCAAAACAGCGGAATATGATTTAGACCTTAGTGCAGCTTCCGGTAATGTGACATTAGATTATAATGGTAATGCAATTATTGGATATATTGAAATGGAAGCAGCCGAAAAACATGGTCAAATTCGGGCTCCTTTTGCCTTTGATACACAAAAAGAGATTGAGAGGGGGTCCAGAACTTACATTCGAAAAATGGTTAAAATTAAGAAAGAATCACCACAGGTATTTATCAAAACATCTTCTGGTAATGCAACTTTAAAAAAATAGGAGAATATTATGACTTTAAAAAAAATACTATTTTTTTTATCTTTGATTTTATGTTTTGTTATTTCGATAAATTTATTTGCGAAAGAACTATCTAAAACCTTTTCAGCCAAAAAAGAGCTGGAAATTCATTGTGTTCTTGGAAGTTGTGAGATAATAAAAAGTAAAGATAATAATATTCATGTCGATCTTGAATATAGTTATGATGATGTAAATTTTACTCCAAAATTTAGAGAAAAAACCAATAAATTGGTTATAGAAGAAATTATTGAAGGTGACAATGTGGACGGTCATTCCAATTGGGTTATTAGTGTTCCTGATGGATTGGAAATAGAGTTTGAGTCTGCAACAGGTGGTTTGTCTGTTAAAGGAATAAAGGCCGATTTTGAGGGCTCATCGGGCACCGGTAGCATTTATGTTGAAAATTGTAAAGGGGAATTTGATTTGAATTCAGGAACCGGGCGTGTTCAGGTTTCTGATTCTAATGGAGAATTTAAATTAAATTCAGGAACCGGCTCAGTTAATGTAGAAAATTCAACCGGAGAGTTTGAAGCAAATAGTGGGGTAGGAAAAGTTAAGGGAAAAAACCTAACTATTAATGATTCGGCAGATTTTAATTCCGGTACAGGTAGTGTGGAAGTTACAAATATTTCTGGAAAAGATTTTGATCTGAGTTTAAATTCCGGCACCGGAAATGTAGCACTTGACCTGGATGGGCAAAAAGTAGAAGGTGAATATGTCTTTTCAACACTTGCCAGAATTGGAAAAATTAGTTGTCCCTTTGAATTTGATTCTGAAGAAAAATATTGGGATGGAGATACTGAAAGAATCAAGAAAACTCTAATAATTGGAGATTCACAAACATATATTTCTATTAGTACCGGAACAGGTAGAGCGAAACTTTATAAGTAGTATTTAAATATTTAAATAAAAAAGGATGAGTGTTTTTTTCTATAAAAACTCATCCTTTTTTTATCTGAATTTATTAATTAATGGCAATTCTCCTGCCGTAAGATTCTTGACCACTGCTTTTATTTTAGTATGTGATGCATCATAATATACATCAATCCCAACGTTATTAAATCCTAATTAGTGGGCACATACCGATTCCACCGACAATATTGAGTTCACTTTCTCTTTTGCTAGTAAATTTACAGGAACAAGGCAGTCACCCTGAGAATGTTCTTGATTTTCATAAATTAATTCATTTTCCCTCAATTTAATTTGAAATCTATTATCTATCAAATATATAAGATTATATATTTATAATAATAAAGTTAGCAATGCGTTCTTGGGTTAGTAATTTTACCTGAATAGAGAGATTCTATAAACCATGTTAACTGTATACACTGTAGGAAAGTATGAGCATATAAAAGTGTCAATATTTACTATTCTAATTGTTATTATTTTACAGAGCATCAATATTTTTAAAAATTAACACATTTTTAACAATTCATTAATGCCTAATTAACATTCTGGTTATATAATTGGTTGGATGAGTAAAGTTGACAAGTTAAAAAACAAAAGAAGGATTGATAAAATGTTTATTAAGAAAAGTATTTTTATAGTTTTAGTCTTATTATTAACATCTGGAATTATTAATGCTTTGGAGATTTCCTCTGATTGGAAAATTTCCGGTTACGTGATAAGTGATTTTTACCATATTACAAAATCGGAATCAAATGCCGATGCAAATTATAAACCAAAAGAATTCAGACAGGTTTATCCCGCTATTGAAGGAAATACAGGATTTCAAATTCGTAGAATTTATTTAACCTTTGATAATCAAATTGCAGACAATGTAAGTGCGAGAATTCGATTTGAAATGGGAAATAAATTTTTTGCGCAATCAAAAATGGAACCAGTTGTTAAAGATGCTTATTTGAGATGGAAAATCAATAACAATCACGTTCTTTATTATGGTATTCAGGGATCTGTAGTTTTTGGATTAATAGAAAAATTCTGGGGCTATCGTAATATGCAAAAAACTGCAAGCGATTATTTTAGTATCCGTAGTTCAAGAGATTTCGGTATTGGAATTAAAGGTAAAATTGCCGGGAAAATCGGTTATCATGTAATTGGCGGAAATGGTGAAAGTAATAATTCAGAAAAAACCGGAACAATGACAAAACTTTATGCCGCTGCCTTTGATTATTCTCCAATCAAGAACTTAACAATTCAGGTTTATGGAGACGCTTTAATGAATGAAGATAGCGATAATGAAATAACAACCCAGGTTTTTGCAGGTTATAAAAGTGATTTGTTCCGGGCAGGCTTTCAGTTCACTCATCAATCCGATGTATTATTGAAATCAGGACAAATTGGTACAGTCGATCTTATTGCTATTCCGGTTGTTGTGAAAATAAATGATAAAATAAATGTAATGGCACAATTTGCAAAGTACACTATATCGGAGGTTATTGATTATGATCAGATGTTTGCAATAGCCGGAATTGATTTTCAGCCTATGAAAAATATCTGCCTAATGCCGAATATTGAGATGGTTCAATATAATTTCGCTAATGAATCGTCAACAATTGATTTGGTTAGTAAATTTACAGTTTCATACAAATTTAAATAATATATATCTATAAGTGATTAAAAAGAAAGGATTTAAAAATGAAAAAATTAATAATTACCATCTTAATTGCGGCACTTGCAATATTATTGGTGCAGTGTGGTGGCAGTGAAAAAAAAGCAGGTAAAGAAATTGAGTTATTAGGAGCAGGAGCATCTTTTCCTTATCCACTTTACTCTAAAATGTTCAGTGAGTATTACAAAGGAAATTCAATCAAAGTCAATTATCAGGCAATTGGTTCCGGAGGTGGAATAAGACAGTTAACAGCAAAAACAATTGATTTTGGTGGAACTGATGCTTTCATGAAAGGAAAAGATTTGGCGGAGGTAGAAAGTGAAATATTACACATGCCGACTTGTATCGGGGCTGTATCAATTACATATAACCTGAAAAATAATCCCGTTTTAAATCTCACAAGTGATATTATTACTGATATTTACTTAGGAAAAATTAATAACTGGAATGCTCCGGCCATTCAAAAATTGAATAAAAATGTTGAATTACCCGATCAGAAAATTACAGTCATTCACAGATCAGACGGAAGCGGTACAAGTTTTGTCTTTACTGATTATCTAAGCAAAGTAAGTACAGAATGGAAAACAAAAGTAGGAGCAGGAAAATCTCTAAGTTGGCCCGTTGGATTGGGTGGAAAAGGTAATCCTGGTGTTGCGGGACTTATCAAGCAGATTTACGGAAGTATCGGATATGTTGAATTAATTTATGCGGAACAAAATGGATTACCGGTAGCCAAAATTCAAAACAAAAACGGTAATTTTATCAGACCTTCACTCCACTCAAGTAGTTTGTCCGCCCAGATTGACATTCCTGAAGATACAAGAGTAACAATAACAAATACTGACGCCCCGGAAGGCTATCCGATCAGTAGTTTTACATGGCTGATTTTTTATGAAGAACAAAGTTATAACAACCGATCCAAAGAGAATGCTGAAACTCTCGTAAACCTATTAACCTGGATGATTCATGAAGGTCAAAAATATTCGGAACAATTAGGTTATGCTCCTCTTCCGATGGCAGCAGTTGAAAAAAGTGTGGCAATTCTGAAAAAGGTAAAGTTTAATGGAATTAACATTGTTAAATAGATTAAATGCATACAAATTCAAAAAAAGTGGTGATAGCATTGCTACTGCTTCTCTTCCTTCCATTAAATATTCCGGTAATTGGAAAATTGGTGAGAAAATATTTAATAACATTCTGTTGGGTTCAGGCATTTTGATAATTCTGGTTGTTATTGGAATATTTATCAGTCTTGTTTTGTCATCAATTCCGTCTATTAAACAATTCGGATTAAATTTTATTATGAATAAAACCTGGGATCCGGTGCTCGAAAGGTTTGGCGCTTTGCCATTTATTACCGGTACTCTTATTACTTCGTTTTTGGCTTTGGCCATCTCCATACCATTCTCAATTTCCATATCAATATTACTTGGAGAATATTTTAAAAGAGGCGCTTTTTCAGGTTTTATCAAAAGTATGACAGAGCTTTTGGCTGGTGTTCCTTCTGTGATTTATGGATTCTGGGGAATTTTCTTTTTAGTCCCGATTGTCAGAGCTTTTGAAGTAAAACTTGGAATAGATGCCTATGGAATTGGAATCCTTAGTTCCTCAATAATTCTGGCAATAATGATCATTCCTTTTTCAGCATCTGTTGGCCGAGAGGTGATTGAACTTGTTCCGGCCGATATAAAAGAAGCAGCATACGCCATGGGTGCAACGAGATATGAGGTAATCAAAAATATCGTGCTTCCCTATGCCAAATCAGGCATTTTCGCAGGTATAATTTTATCTCTGGGAAGAGCGCTTGGCGAGACAATGGCTGTCACTATGCTTATTGGTAATGTTAATAAAATGCCGACCTCAATTTTTGCACCGGCTAATACCATGGCCAGTGTAATTGCAAATGAGTTTTCCGAAGCGACTTTTGAACTTTATATATCTTCACTTATCGAAATCGGTGTTTTACTATTCATTGTTTCAACGATAATAAACCTTATTGGAAAATGGATAATTAATAGAATGGTAGTGAATTGAGTGGGTAGAATGACTGAGAGATGGAAGAATGTACCACAGACATTCGAAACTGTGGATTTATTTGTTTCTCAAAATAATTAAAAGGCAGAACAGAAAAACTAATGGAATTGAATAGTTATATAAAAAAAATGAATGATTTAAATTTAAAAATAAGATCGGTCAAAAATTTAATTTTCAGAACAGTTGTAATTGGAATTGCTTTACTCGCTATTCTTCCACTATTTTTTATCATTTTTTATGTAGTTAAAGAAGGTATCGGTGCAATTAACTGGAAATTTTTATCATCAGTTGCAAAACCGATTGGAGAAAGTGGTGGTGGTATTTTAAGCGCTTTAGCAGGAACTTTTATATTGATATTAATTGCTGCCATTATTGCAATTCCGGTCGGGATAGCTGCCGGCCTGTATGTTTCTGAACATAATAAAAATAAGATGAGTAGCGCAATTAGATTATCAGTAGAGGTATTACAGGGTACTCCATCAATTGTAATTGGCATTATCGGTTATTTATGGTTTGTAAAGCCCATGGGGCATTTTTCAGCATTATCAGGAGGAATTGCACTTGCTTTAATGATGCTGCCGATGATTGTAAAGACTTCCGAAGAAACTCTGCGGATGATACCTTTTTCATTAAAGGAAGCATCTCTTGCATTAGGAGTTCCCTATTATAAAACCATTTTAAAAGTAATACTTCCTGCGGGTTTGAGTGGAATAATGACTGGCGTAATTGTCGGGCTTGCAAGAATAGCCGGAGAAACAGCGCCATTACTTTTCACTGCAATTGGTAATGCTTTTTTCAGTTTGAATATCTTAAAACCGATTGATTCATTGCCATTATTGATATTTAACTATGCAACCAGTCCTTATGCAGATTGGCATAAAATGGCCTGGGGTGCGTCGACCGTGCTTATATTTTTTATATTAATCTTAAATTTAATAACAAGGCTTATAGTAAATAAATGGAAAATAAAATATTAACAACTGAGAATCTATTTGCACATTACGGAGACGGTGATACAATAAAGAATGTCAATGTATCATTTCCCAAAAATAGTATTACCGCTATTATGGGACCTTCGGGATGTGGGAAAACAACCTTTTTACGGTGTCTAAACAGGATGCACGAACTCACTCCAAATGCCGGTTCAAGAGGTAAAATTATATTACATGATGAAGATTTGAACAAACTGGAAGCTATTGAAGTGCGGAGAAAGATAGGTATGGTTTTTCAACGTCCCAACCCTTTTCCTACAATGACGATTTATGACAATGTTATTGCAGGATACAAACTTAACGGAATTCGTAAGAAGCGTATTGAATTTGATCATATTGTTGAAGATTCCCTGAAAAAAGCAGGCTTATGGGATGAAGTGAAAAATAATCTACATAAGAAAGGATCATTTTTATCGGGCGGTCAGCAGCAGAGATTGTGTATTGCCAGAGCGTTGGCGGTAAATCCCGAAATAATACTTATGGACGAACCCACTTCTGCACTTGATCCTTTAGCAACAAAAAGAATTGAAGAATTAATTGTTGAATTAAAGGATACGGTTACCGTAATTATGGTAACACATAATCTGGGACAGGCAGGTCGTGTTTCTGATTATACTGCATTTTTTTATTTGGGAGATTTATTGGAATTTGGTCAGACTGAGAAAGTTTTTACTAATCCGGAAAATGAAATTACTGAAAAATTTCTAACAGGAAAAATTGGATAAAGAGTGTTATATGTTAAAAATAAAATTACAAGAATTAAAAAGACAGGTAATAAACCAATCAAATATCATTGAAAAAATGATAAATAACAGCATAGACGGATTAATCAAAAGAGACAAGTCAACTCTGGATTTTGTTATTAGCACACAGGAACCTAAAGTCAATACTAATGAAATGATAATTGATGAGATTTGTCTTAATTCCATTGCTCTATATCATCCTGAAGCAAGTGATCTCAGAATTATTTTAATGATACAGAAAATAAATAATGATTTAGAGAGAATGGGTGATCTTGCAGTTAATATTTGTGAAGATGCTCATTATCTTATCACGAGACCAGAGATAAAATCCTATGTTGATTTACCCAAAATGGCTGAAAAAACCATTTGCATGGTAAAAAACAGTATTGTCTCATTCATAGATAAAGATATAAATCTTGCAAATAATGTCTTAAATTCCGATGATATTGTAGATGATTTACAAGATGTTATTATTAAAGATATTGAATCAATTATGTTAAAGCAATCCGATGTAATCAAACGTTCTCTCAAAGTTTTGAATATTGCCTCTCATCTTGAAAGAATTGCCGATTTATCTACTAATATTGCGGAAGATGTAATATTTATGGTAAAAGGGAAAGTAGTAAAACACAGATCGAAAATTGAGAAATGAAAGTAGAAAAGACAGGAATACTTTCTTCATTCAAAAAAATAGGTAAAGTAAAATTATGAATAAATTAATAGGCATACTCGATGACGAAGAAGATATTTTGGAACTTGTATCGATTCATCTGAAAAAGGCGGGCTATCAGACTTGTGAATTTACAGAGCCAAAACAGCTTTTTAGTTTTTTGAAAGAGAAAAGTCTGGCGCTTTTATTACTTGATCTGATGTTGCCGGAGAGTGATGGAATCGAGATTTGTAAGCAATTAAAGAATAGTCCGGATCACAAGAATATTCCGGTTATTATGTTGACGGCAAAAGATGAGGAATTTGACAAAGTGTTAGGACTTGAGCTTGGCGCCGATGATTATATAACAAAGCCTTTTTCTACGAGAGAACTTGTTGCCCGTGTAAAAGCGGTTCTACGACGAGGTACTATTAATGTTGACTCAAAAAAAATCAGCATTAATGATTTAATAACACTTGATTTGGAAAGATATCAGGTATTCGTTGAAAATAAGCAGATAGAGTTGACTTCTACAGAATTTAATATTCTGAAAATATTATCTCAAAATAAAGGCCTGGTTTTCTCCCGTGATAATCTTCTCGATAAATTATGGAGCAACGATAAAATCGTAGGTAGCAGAACAATAGATGTACATATTCGTAATTTGAGGGACAAATTGGGAATTGCGGGTGAGATGATAAAAAACATACGTGGTGTGGGATATAAAATAGAATAAAAGAATTTGTATTTTCAGTTGAATGAGATTGAAAACTTCAAAAATTATAAAGGATGAAAAGTGAAAAGACAATCTTCGTTTTTTAAAAAAATAATAAGCAGTTTTGCAATTACCATATTATCATTAATGCTACTTATATATATGTTCTCTTCATTTGCAATTAAAAAACATTATAAGAATACTTTGACACAAAATCTGATAAATATTAATAAGTCATTAGCATACGAAATACAGGACTATTTTTCCAATAATGACTACAATTCTTTGGATAAGTTTGTTAAGGATATTGGTTGCCAAATCAATACTAGAATTACTATAATATCTGCCAAAGGACTTGTTTTGGCGGACTCTGAAAAAGATCCGAAATTAATGGAAAACCATAGATACAGGCCGGAAATTGAAAAAGCTATCAAGGGTGAAAATGGTATGGCTATGAGGTATAGTAAAACATTAAAAACTGAAATGCTCTATGTCACAATGCCGCTATCAATTAATAATGAAATATTTTGTGTAATCAGAACAAGTTTATTTATGAACGATGTAAAAAAGTTGATAAATGATTTAAGCCAGAAAATAATGATCATAAGTTTCCTGGTATTTTTATTTTCCATTGTCATGTCAATTATATTAAGTAAATATATTTCAAAACCTGTTGAAAAATTAATATCAGCGGCAAAACAAGTTTCAGCCGGCGATTTTACCACCAGGGTATTCCTTGATAGAAATGATGATATTAATATTCTTGCTGAGAGTTTTAATGAAATGACAGAGGAAATTCAAAATTTATTTCAAAAAATTAAAAGTGAAAAAAATAGTCTGAATTGTATTATTTCATCTATTGATGAAGCTTTGTTAGTAATTGATATACATGGAAAAGTTATCCTTACAAATAATGGTATAAAAAATGTAACCGATAAAGAAATGCAGGGTCGGTCATTCTGGGAAATTATCCGTGATGAAAATTTTGAAAAATTCATTACTAAAATTAAAGAAGAGAAGAAAAATTTTTCTGAAGAATGGAAATGGCAGAAAAAGTATTTTTTATGCTCTTTTGGATATGTCTATTTAAAAAATGAAATTGTTATTGTATTTCATGATATTACAAAGAAAAAAGAAATGGAAATGATCAAAAAAGATTTTGTTTCCAATGTTTCTCATGAACTGAGAACCCCATTAACAGCAATAAAAGGATTTGTTGAAACTCTCAAAGAAGAAGAAAAAGAGCAGGACAAATTGCATTATTTTCAAATAATAGAAAAACATACAAACCGACTTATTAATATAGTGAAAGATTTGCTGATTCTTTCCAATCTTGAAGAAACAGGAAAGGTTCAGAAAGAATCGATTAATCTTTATAAACTTGTTAAGGATCAGGAAAAAGTTTTTGAGAAAAGAATAAATGAAAAATCATTAAAGTTTAATATTCAAATTGATGATGATTTATCAGAATTTTTTGGTGACAGGTTTCGTCTTGAACAGATGTTTATCAATCTAATAGACAATGCTATAAAATATACTGATAAGGGTGAGATTAACGTTCAAATAAGAAATATTACTGATAAGATTGAAATTATTGTTAGGGATACAGGTATTGGAATTGGGGAAGAACATTTTAATAGATTATTTGAACGATTTTATGTAGTAGATAAATCCAGATCACGGAAAATTGGCGGGACTGGATTGGGGCTCTCTATTGTGAAGCACATAGTGTTGTTACATGATGGTAACATTAATGTGGAAAGCAAAACCGGGAAAGGTACGGAATTTATTATCAATTTGCCGAATATATAGAATTGATATCTTCCAGGTTTTATGAACAATTAATTATTGCCGGCATATCTTTTCAACACTTGCCAGAATTGGAAAAATTAGTTGTCCCTTTGAATTTGATTCTGAAGAAAAATATTGGGATGGAGATACTGAAAGAATCAAGAAAACTCTAATAATTGGAGATTCACAAACATATATTTCTATTAGTACCGGAACAGGTAGAGCGAAACTTTATAAGTAGTATTTAAATATTTAAATAAAAAAAAGGATGAGTATTTTTTCTATAAAAACTCATCCTTTTTTTATTCTGAATTTATTAATTAATGGCAGGTTCCGCTACCTCCGCCACAGGACTGATCTGTTTGCATCATTTGCAATTTGCCGCCAATCAAATCTTCAACAACAGGTTTTATCAGCGCCTGAGTCGAATCATAATAAACATCAATTCCAACCTGGTTAAATCCAACCAGCGGACGCATACCAATACCGGCAACAACAATAGCATTTACTTTATGTTTATTAAGTAATTGAACCGGCACCAGGCAACCACCTTGTGAATGCTCCTGGTTCATTACTATTTCCACATTAGAAATTTGTCCATCTTCCACATCTACAATTGTAAAAACATCACAATGTCCAAAATGCCCTGATCTTTGTCCTGCTAATCCACCTTCTTTGTTTGAAGGAATTGCAATTCTTCCATTTTTCATTTTATAAGTCTCCATATATTATTTCAGAAATCTGCCAAATATAATAAAATTTTTTCAAATTGGTGTTTTAAAATTTGTCTTTCAGCCATTTTTTTATACTATTAAAGTAACCTGAATCCAAGCGTTTTCTTTATTTTATTTCCTTTATTTTAAAATTTTAACAAATAGTTTATTATGGTAAATGTAAGGGTGCATCAATTCCAAGTGGTAAACTAAAAGTCATCCAGATCATCAACAATATAATCCATGCTATGGTAAGAAAAACCGTATAGGGCAGCATTGTAGCGATAATTGTGCCGATCCCGGCTTTTTTATCATATTTTTGAGCAAAGGCAACAATAAGAGCAAAATACGACATCATGGGGGTGATCACATTGGTTACAGAGTCGCCTATACGAAAGGCCACTTGGGTTAGTGCAGGATGATATCCAAGAATCATAAACATTGGAACAAATATGGGTGCCATAATTGCCCATTTTGCTGAGGCGCTTCCCATAAACATGTTAATAAATGCCGATACAATTACAAAGGCTACAAAAAGCCCAATACCAGTAAAGCCGACAGTTTTAAGCATTTCTGCTCCTTTAATAGCGATCAAAACTCCAATATTACTTTCTTTAAAATAATATACAAACTGAGCCGCAAAAAATACCAGAATTATATAGCTACTTAGATTTTTCATTGACTCAACCATATGTTTTACAACATCTTTGTCGTTTTTGATAGTTCCTGCTATTATACCGTATACTATGCCGGGAATAAAAAATAAAATCAAAATTGCTGTTATTAAACCTGACATAAAAGGAGATTTTAATAATGAATTAGTTTCCGGATTTCTCAAAAGTGCATTTTCAGGAACTGTTAAGAACAAAAACAAAATAATAGTTAGTAGTATAGAAATACCAGCCCATCTCAATCCTTTTATTTCTTGAGGTTTTACCTCCTTGAAGGATTCAAATTCACCATGATATTCACCCAATCTCGGTTCAACAAATTTTTCTGTTACCCATGTACCGATTATTGTTATCATAAAAGCGGAGGCTATCATAAAATAAATATTAATAGCTGGGGTTAGTTTCATTGCAGGATCAATAATATTTGCTGCTGATTCTGACAAACCGGCCAGGATAGGATCAACACTTCCAATTAAAAAATTTGCACCAAACCCTGCTGAGACTCCACAAAATGCAGCAGCCAATCCTGCCAGAGGATGACGTTTGAAACCTGCAAAAACCAAAGCACCAAGTGGGATAAGCACTACATATCCTACGCTGGAAGCCAGATGTGATAAAATCCCAGCTGCGACTATCGCAGCAGTAACCAAACGCTTTGGGGCAGCAGTAACCATGTGTTTTATAGCTGCAGTTATCAGGCCTGAACCTTCAGCAACTCCTATCCCAATCATCGCGACAATTACAATTCCTAAAGGTGGAAATTTTATAAAATTATCTGTAGCGCTGGAAAACATATAACGTAATCCATCACCACTTAGTAAATTTATTATTGTTATTTCTTTACCTGTTCCTGGATGGGTTGCGGTTATCCCCAGTTTATTAATAATGAAGGAAAATATTACTGTAGCAAAAGCGCATAAAGCAAATAATGTAGCTGGATGAGGTAGTTTGTTACCAACTCTTTCAATTCCGTCAAGAAAGCGTAAACTTACGGGACGTTTATTTGTTTTTTTCTTACCTTTGAAGATTTTTTTAAATAGTAATTTATCCATACTATTTCCTTTCTTGTAATAATTTATTCAAAACTATATTTTTTTTAATTTTTACTGATGAAAAACGATCTGAAATTAATACTATTTCTTTTGTTTGCAAAATTTATTATCTTAAGAAAATTTTGATAATTTACTTCTTGTTTTCATCAGGATTTCCATTTAATTTTTTTACATAAAACTTAAGACATTATAACGGAGTTGATATTGAATAAAATAATGACAATTTAAAATTCTCATTTAACAAGGAGAAAATATTATGAAAATTATTAAATTTACTTGCTCAGCACTATTATTCTTTTTATTAATAAATTGTTCAAAACAAGAGTCATTTCCAGTTTTAAAAGGGCCATATATGGGACAAGTACCACCTGGTATAGAACCCGAACTTTTCGCGCCTGGAATAATTTCCAACGGCATGGCAAACAGGGATGTTGCAATATCTCCTGATGGGAAAGAAATGTATTTTGGAATTCATACTCCGGATTTTTCGTATTCTTCTATTCTTGTAACTAAAGAAATAAATGGAATCTGGACCAAGCCTGAAGTGTTGCCTTTTGCAACTAATCCCAAATATATGCATCTGGAACCGGCATTAAGCAAAGATGGTAACAAATTGTTTTTTCTCTCTACAATGCCAAATGATGGAACCAACAAACCATCTGATGAAGATATTTGGTGTGTTGATCGAACTGAAGACGGATGGGGAGAGCCATATAATTTAGGTGAACCTGTTAATTCAAAAGGACATGAGTTTTTTCCATCACTCACAGATGATAATACAATTTATTTTACAAGACGAGATCCCGGGCAGAGAGAGGAATTCATTTATCGCTCCAAATTCAATAATGGAAAATATGAAACAGCAGAAAAATTGCCAAAACAGGTAAACTGCGGAAAAAACAGATTTAATGCCTTTGTTGCACCCGATGAAAGTTATGTTATTGTGCCGGTAGTAGGTATGGAAGATGGACTTGGCGGCGTTGATTATTATATTGTATTTAGGAATAAAGATGATACATGGAATGAGCCGATTAACATGGGATCGAAAATCAATTCTCCGACCGGTGCCAATTGGTCAATGTATGTTACTCATAATCAAGAATATATCTTCTATATGGCTACAAAAGAACTGCCGGAAGAAAATCTACCTGAAACTATAAACTATGATTTTTTCTCCAATCTTAAGGATTCTCCATTAAATGGAAATCCTGATATCTTCTGGGTTGATGCAAAAATTATTGAAAAATTGAGACCTAAAAATTAAAATCTCAAAATTTGGTTTATAAACTCCTTGTTTACATCATGATTTCCATTTAATTTCCTCGACAAAATTGATTATTTAATTTTAGAGAAAGGGTATTGAATGAAAAAATCTGCTGTAATTTTAGGAATAATAGTGTTATTATTATTGAACACAACAAGTTTTGCCTGTACAAATTTTTTAATTTCCAAAGGTGCTTCTACTGACGGATCTACAATAATAACTTATGCTGCAGATGCTCATGTGCTTTATGGTGAATTGTATTATACTCCCGCAGCTAACCATTTACCCAATGCAATGTTGGATATTTATGAATGGGATACCGGTAAATATCTCGGTCAAATCAAACAAGTTGCTCATACTTATTCAGTTGTCGGGAATATTAATGAACACCAGGTTGCTATTGGAGAAACAACATGGGGTGGAAGAAAAGAACTAAAAGATTCATTGGCAATTTTGGATTATGGTAGTTTGATGTATATAACTTTGCAGCGTGCTAAAACCGCTCGCGAGGCAATTAAAATAATGGGTAACTTAGTTGAAGAATATGGTTATTGCAGTTCTGGTGAATCATTTTCGATTTCCGATAAAAATGAAGTTTGGATAATGGAAATGATATCAAAGGGACCTGGTAAAAAAGGAGCCGTTTGGGTAGCCAGAAAAGTTCCGGATGGGTATATTTGTGGTCATGCTAATCAGGCTCGTATCAGGCAGTTTCCATTAAAAGATAAAAAGAACTGTTTGTATGAAAAGGATGTAATTAATTTGGCCCGTGAAAAAGGCTATTTTGATGGTAAAGATGAGGATTTTAGTTTTGCTGATGCTTATGCTCCATTGGATTTTGGGGCACTGAGATTTTGTGAAGCCCGGGTTTATGCAATGTTTAACAGGGCAGCACCATCTTTAAATTTATCAATGGATTATGTCAAAGGAAAAACTCCGGATAAACCTTTGCCATTATGGATTAAACCGGATAAAAAATTATCAGTCCACGATGTAATGGAATTAATGCGTGACCATTTCGAAGGAACAGATTTTGACATGACCAAAGATATTGGTGCGGGTCCTTATGAACTTCCTTACAGATGGCGTCCACTGACCTGGGAAGTGGATGGAGTTAAATATTGTAATGAACGGGCTACTTCTACACAACAGACTGGTTTTTCTTTCGTGACTCAATCCAGGGATTGGATGCCTGACCCAATTGGCGGAATTATTTGGTTTGGAGTTGATGACACTTACAGCACAGTCTATGTACCTATGTATTGTGGAATTAATGATGTGCCCAAAAGTTATGCTGTCGGAACCGCCGATTTTTATCATTTTAACTGGGAATCAGCATTCTGGGTGTTCAATTTTGTATCTAATTACGCTTACCTGAGATATTCTGAAATGATAGTAGATATACAAAAAGTCCAGCGTGAGTTGGAAGGTCAGTTTTTTGCCAATCAAAAAGAGATTGAAAATGCAGCTATGGAACTATATAATCAGTCACCCAGACTGGCCAGCGATTATCTCACAAATTATTCCTGCGATCTGGGTAATTCGACTGTTAAACGTTGGAAAAAATTGGGTGAATTTTTACTCTATAAATATCTTGATGGAAATACCAAAGATGAACTCGGGAATGTAAAACATCCGGGCTATCCTAAATCATGGTATAAAAAAATTAGCAATGAAACCGGAGATCATTTTAAAGTCATTCCTCTTGAAAAGAAATAGGAGTGCTGGTAACCTCTGTTAAATTAAATTAGGATGCCAATGAAAAAGTTAGTATTCATATCAGGCTTACATAGAAGTGGCACTTCTATATTGCACAGTGTGATAAGTAGTTCTGACGATGTTTCAGGATTTAGTAATACCGGAGTACCTAAAGATGAAGGACAGCATCTTCAAACAATTTATAAACCTGCCAATCAATTTGGTGGTCCTGGTAAATTTGCTTTTGATGAAAATGCGAAGTTGGACGAGAATAGCATATTGATATCAGCAAATAACAGAGAGAAACTTTTAAATGAATGGAAAAAATACTGGGACACAGAAAAATCAGTTTGGATTGAAAAATCTCCGCCAAATATTATTCGAATGAGATTTCTTCAGGAGTTATTTCCGGACTCATTTTTTATAACAATTATTCGACATCCAATTGTGGTTTCTCTGGCAACCTTAAAACTTTCCAAAACATCAATAAATGAATTAATCAGGCATTGGATTGTTGCACATAAAATATATCAAAATGATAAAACCAAGATAAAAAACGAAATTTATTTTAGTTATGAATATATGATTCAATTTCCTCAGAATGTAATAATTGAATTAGAGAATTTTTTAGGCATAAACATAGATTATAACAATAATTTTCTGAATATGAATGAACAATATTTCAATATGTGGAAAGAAGCTAAACCCTGGCAGATATTAAAAAAAATGCGGAAAAGCAAATATATTGAGAAATATGAAGATTCGGTTAACCAATTTGGATACAGTTTAATCAACCTTGAAGAATTTCCAAAATTATACACAAGAATGGATAATCGATAGTATCATTAATATTTATTAAATAGGTAATTTTAGTTGTTGCCACAAGAACTTTATAATGTCACTAATCAGGCATTGGTTCTAAGCTATTCACGAAAACAGAATATTTAGATTAACTTACATAAATTAGTGTGTAGTTTTTATACAGAATTGTATAATTGTTATACATTATTCAGGCCGGCATATTTTTATAATTATTTAATATTTATAAAATTAGACTATTGGCATAAGCTTTGTCATAATTAATAATGAAATTATTGACAAATCGAGAATTTAATAGAAAGTGAGTTTCTCATGAAAAAATTATTTTATAAAAAAATGAATAACAATCAAATTCTAAGGTGTGCAGTAATATTGATAATTTTTTTCACAACCTTAGGGTTTGGAAAAGTGCATGATTTTACAAATATCAAAATCAAAGAACAAAAATGTATTGACACATTTATACAAGGATCTTTGCAAGAAATTGAAGAAGCATTATTTCAGATAATAGTTTTGAAATGTGATTATGTAGAATATAAATTTGAAAATAGTATTGAAAAAATTAATTTATTAATAAAGACAAATCAAAATGTTAAAATAAGGCAGAAATCCAGGATAACAAAAATTATTTTGCAAAATTTTGAAATGTTTGATTTACCCGATAAAATGGGAAATTTGAATGCAGACACAATTTATGAAAATATATTAATTCAATTTGAAGATGCCTTGCTGAAATACCTGGAAATTACTGGGAAATTGAAATTTTAATTTTTTTCAGGGGAAATATGTTTAAAAATTATTTAAAAATTACTTTCAGAAATTTACTAAGACATAAAGAATATACTTTTATAAATATTATTGGCTTGTCCATAGGTATGGCTTGTTCAATTTTGATTCTTCTGTGGGTTTTGGATGAAATAAACTTTGACCAGTTTAATAAAAACAAGGATGATATATATCGGGTTATAAGTGATTGGGAAAAATGGGATTGGAAAGGACTGCCTATCACACCACAGCCACTTGGCCCGGCAGCCGTTCAAAATGTTTCTGAAATTACTGATATGTGTAGAATTATGGATTTCAACAGAACTGTCTTTAAATTTGGGAATAATATATTTTACGAAAACAATGGAGTAATTGTTGATCCTTCAATCTTTACAATATTTACCTATCCATTTAAAAATGGAAATCCTAAAACCGCTCTTTTAACTCCGGAAAGTATAGTTATTTCGGAAAAGTTTGCTAATAAATATTTTGTTAATAGTGATCCTATGGGACAGGTTTTTGAAGTTGATGGAAAAATAAGAAAAGTGACAGGAGTGTTTTATAACCTTCCAGAAAACTCTCATATTCAATTTGATTTTGCACTTAATTTTGAATTTATTAAAGAGTATTCTAATTACGGCACAGGCTGGAATGCTTTTAATTTTACAACCTATGTTTTACTAGACCAAAATGGACAGAGAGATATTGCAGAAATCGGGAACAAAATTGTACAGATAGCACTTGATCAGGAATGTAATCAAGCAAAACAAGGCGTTAAATTCAGATTACAACCATTAAAGGATATTTATTTATATCCCTTTGGCTGGAATCCGGGATATATGTTAATCGGAGACAAATCACAAGTCTTCATATTTTCACTTATTGCTGTTTTTATTTTGATAATTGCATGTGTTAATTTCATGAATCTGTCAACAGCAAGATCTATAAACAGGGCTAAAGAAGTAGGAATGCGTAAAACTCTGGGAGCAATGAAGAAACAACTAATATGGCAATTTTTAAGTGAATCAATCATTATGTCATTTATTGCTATGCTACTGGCAATGGTTTTATTGGAACTCAGCCTACCTGCTTTCAATCATATTTCTGAAAAAACAATAACAACAAATTATTTTAATCTACAATTTATTTTAAGTTTAATTGGGATATTCTTAATCACTGGTATTATTGCCGGTTCATATCCTGCTTTTTATCTTTCATCCTTTAATCCGGTGAAAATCCTGAAAAAAGAATATAAATCCGGGAAAGGTGGATTATCATTCCGGAAATTTTTAGTTGTTTTCCAATTTACTCTATCAATTGTACTGATATTTATTACTATTATAATCGTCAAACAAATCGATTATTCAAAAAATCTAAAACTAGGATATAATAAAGATCAGTTAATGTATATCCCAATAAGAGAAAATTTAAAAGATCAATATGAAGTAATGAAAAATCAATTGAACAAAAATTCCTTAATCAAAAACATTTCAGCTCATCAATACAAGATTGCATCAGACAATACTCCACGGGCTGCTGGTTTTAAATGGGAGGGTATGGAAAAAAACAGAACCAGATCACTGGATTTAATTTTTTCGGGAGTTGATTATAATTTCTTTGAAATGCTTGAGATTAATATTATTGAGGGACGATCATTTTCGAAAGAGTTTTCTACTGACATAGATGGTGTAATTTTAAATAAGGCGGCAATAAAGGATATGAATCTAAAAGATCCTATAGGCAAATGGATATCTTTAGGAGACTGGAAGAAAAAAATAATAGGAGTTGCTGAAGATGTTCATTTTCGATCAACCAGGAAAAGAGTTGAAGAAAGAGTTTATTGTTTAGAAGATTACAAAGATGGTGTTATGTTAATTAAAATTGATGGAACAAAAACCTCTGAAGTGTTAAAATTCATTGAAAATGAATGGAATAAAATCAATACAACTTCTCCATTTGAATATGGATTTGTTGATGAAGATTATGATAATTTATATAAGTCTGAAACAGCACTGGCAACAATATTTAAATATTTTTCTATGCTGGCAATATTTATATCCTGTCTTGGATTATTTGGATTATCATTGTTTTCTGCAGAACAACGGACGAAAGAAATTGGAGTTCGTAAGGTTCTTGGTGCATCAGTTCCAAATCTTGTATCATTACTATCTATTGAGTTCTCAAGGTGGATTTTGATAGCCAATGTTATTGCTCTCCCTTTAGCATGGTATTTTATGAAATCATGGCTTGAAAATTTTGCCTATAAAACATCACTAAGCGTGTGGTCTTTTGTTTTTACAGTTGGTTTAATATTTATCTTTACTCTTGTAACTGTTAGTATACATACAATAAAAGCTGCTGTAAAAAATCCTGTGGAAGCATTAAGAAACGAATGATTTT